>JAOADS010000005.1:6483-29587 GCA_026417195.1 Ignavibacteria bacterium
ATGTGTATAAGAGACAGAAATAATGGATTATTCTCAAAGGTTAAAAAAATTACCACCATATATTTTTGTTGAAATTGATAAAAAGAAAAAAAAAGCAATAGCTACAACAGCCACTATAATTCCAACTGTAATATATAGCTTTTTCTTATTTTCCTCCTGATCTATCCAATCTTTTGTCTTAAAGTAAGCTGTTACAAGTTTATCTTTCTTTAATTCTTTATGAGTTATTTTTTTTCTTGATTGAAGTGACATGGTGAGTATTAATTAATTTAGCTACAAATATAGCAATTAACTGAAATTTTTAAAATAATCAAATATATATTGAAATTGTAAATTCTGACGGTATTAATCTTGAGGTAAAATTTAAAAATGAGTGAGAGGCTTCATTCTTCAGGAACGGTTACATTGTACCAGAATTTTTTCTTTCTGTCAAGAATCTCATCTATGTGAATGTGTTTTAATTCAGTATATTCTTTTAATCCTTCAATTCCAAGTTCCCTGCCTATACCGCTTTGTTTATATCCTCCAAACGGAGCCCGGTCATTCAGAAGATGCCATTCATTTATCCATACAGTTCCTGCGCGCAATTTACGAGCAAGGTTCAGAGCTTTTTCTCTGTCTCGGGACCATATTCCACCAGCCAGCCCATATTGAGTCGCATTGGCAAGTCTGATTGCGTCATTTTCATCTTTAGCTTTCATAACAGAAAGTACAGGTCCGAAAATTTCTTCCTGGGCTATACGCATAACATTTGTTACATTTGTAAATAATGTAGGTTCAACAAAGTAACCCGTAAATCCTTCTGGTACCGATCCACCAAACACCAGTTCGGCGCCTTCCTTTTTACCAAGTTCAATATAGTTCAGTACCCTCTTCAGCTGAGATTCAGAAACAAGTGGTCCTATGTCAGTATCCTTTTCCATAGGATTTCCGATCTTCATCTTTGAAAGCTTTGTCTTAAGACGGTCGATCACTTCATCATGTATTTTATCGGTAGTTATAAGTCTCGAACCTGCAACACAGCACTGACCCATATGAAAGTAACAGGCATATGCTGAACCGTCAACTGCAAGATCAAGATCTGCATCATCAAGTATAATTGAAGATGATTTACCTCCAAGCTCTAAAGTGATTTTCTTCAGGTTTGATGAAGCAAGCTTCATAACCTTTCTTCCAACCTCAGTTGATCCGGTAAATGAAACCTTATCAACCATAGGATTAGTTACCATTTCCTCCCCAGCCTCAGCATCACCTGTTATGACATTCAGGACACCTTTTGGCAGATCTGTTTGATCTATTAGTTTGGCAAGTTCAAGAGCTGTAACGGAAGTTTCCGGTGCTGGTTTTAAAACTATAGTACATCCTGCTGCAAGTGCTGGTGCAATTTTCCACATTGCCATTTGCAAAGGAAAGTTCCACGGTATTATAGCACTAACAACACCAACAGGCTCCCTCACCAATATATTTTCACTAACCCCCTGTTTTGAAATATCTAATTTTTCATCCAAATTTTCCAGGGCATATTTTGCAAAAGTACTTGCTGCCCTGTATGTAAGATATAAATCATCCTTTGCTTTTTTGAAAGTTGAGCCGGACTCTCTAATTAAAAGTTCCTGCAGATATGCAGAGTTTTCCTTAACCTTATCTGCTATCTGTTTGATAATCACAGAACGTTCTTCCCTGGATTTATTGCTCCATACACCAGAGTCAAATGCATGTCTGGCTGAAGAAATCGCATCTCTCACGTCATTTAATGATGCGAGGGGGAGAACAGCTAATACTGTCCTATCATAAGGATTTATGGCATTAAAAGTCCTGCCATCAGAGGATTCTCTGAATTCACCGTTTATGTATAATTTATAATCTGTCATATTTTTAGTTCATAAAAAGATAAGGTTTCCAGTCTTCATCAATACGACCGGCAAAATTTTTCATGAATGTAATATGTGAAGGCTTGCCCGGATTTTTATGTAGTTTCATGTTTGCCTCGTCTGGTGTTCTGTCACCCTTTTTATTATTACATTTTATACAAGCAGTTACTAAGTTTTCCCATGAATCATCTCCGCCTTTTGATTTTGGTATAATATGATCTATAGTGAGAGGAACATCTGATCTGAGACAGTATTGACACCTGTGGTTATCTCTTCTTAAGATATTTTTTCGTGAGAGAACTATTTTTTTATAAGGAACTCTTACATAAACTTTCAATCTTACTATAGTGGGAAACGGGATTATTTTCCTAACAGAGGAAATACTTCGGGTAGTTTTTGAAGCTATAAGTTCAGCCTTTCCCAGAAAAATCAGAATAACAGCTCTCTGAACATTACATATACTCATAGCTTCATAGTTCTGGTTAAGGACAAGGACCTTACCGCTTAGTTTTCCGTTTGCGGAAATATTTTTGTCAGAAGAATCAGGTTCGAAATCTAGTCTCCGTTTATTTTAATTAAAGGCAATAATAGCATTTTATGTAAAAATTTTCAAGGAATGGATTTCAGCGATAATAGATTTGATATTTCCGGCACATTAATCCTGGACATTCAATACCTAATATCAAATTATAAATACTTAATCAAAGTTTATCCTTTACCATTTATCATTATTACAGATTGTCTCCTTAAAACCGCAGGAATTTAATTCCAGTTTGGATCTGTTTATACTTGTAAAGTTAGCACGGCTGGCGACGTGGGTAAACTTCTGCTCTTCACCAGAAGCGACAGATTCACGCCGGAAGGAGAGGACCAGAGGTTTACCTTTACTAACTATATTGATTCCAGTCCGGTATGTTCCTTTAGTATTATTTTGGTATTGCAATAATAATCCATTAAATATAAAATTACATAGTGAAATATATAATTAGTTGCCTATGTAATATAATTCTACGGTTAATTTACTGATTTAATTTTGCACAAAACCACAGTTAAGTTTATATACATATCTTTCCTTATTGCCCTGTTCTTTTATTCAGAAGAATCTTTTTCACAGGGAAGAGACAGAAGCAAGTTCATTCTTGGTTATATTGACACCTCATCATACATTGACACATCAATTGTAAAAGACACTTCCAGAACACGCGAACCTGTAGATTCCACAGCAAGGTATAATAATTTCAAATATGAAAGGACTGACGGATTCACACCTTCAATAGATGAAATCAGAAGTCCCCTTTTGCTTTATGGTTCAAACAGAATAGAATATAAGTTAAGTTTTGATAGCCTTGGTAATGTAGTTATAACCCAGTCATTTGAAAATGAAGAAATAAAAGTTCCCCTGATTATCCCGCTGGAAAAATATATTGAAACCAGAAGCATCGTAGAACTTCACCAACAAATGTACAGAATTGTAGCAGACTACTACAAGATAGAAACTGAAGATGATCTTGAAAAACTTTTTAAAACCATCACGGAAATTACTATTCCTCTACCCTTTGCATCCGAAACAATATTTGGGCCTCCGACAATTAGTCTGAAGATCAACGGATTAATTGACATTACAGCCTCATATCAGCAGAGTAAAAATGAACAAGGAACAATATTTCAGGAAACCCAGAATCAGAATAATATAAACTTCAAACAAAACGTACAGGTAACAACAAAAGGTACAGTCGGTGATAAACTAACAATAGACGCAGACTGGAACTCTGAAAGAACTTTCGACTTTGAAAATCAGCTTAAACTCAAATACAAAGGCTATCCTGATGAAGTTATTCAAAGTATAGAAGCCGGTAACGTATCTCTCGAAACGAAGTCAAATCTCATCGGCAGTACGCAGGCGCTTTTCGGAGTGAAGGCTCAGTTTAAATTAGGTCCTCTTTCCTTAACTACAATTGCCTCACAGAAAAAATCAGAGAAGAAAGAAGTTAACATAACCGGAGGTTCAGTCGAAACACCGTTTGAGATTCCAATCTGGAATTACTCTGAGACCAATTATCTTCTCGATGAAAGCTATGAACAATATTTTCTGAACTTTTACAGAAAAGGACTAAGTCAGATAGAAATCACAGAAGTAGAAGTCTGGGTTTATTCTGAAGCCAATAATCCCAATAAAAGATCAGCTATATGTTACGATTCTCTCGGAGCAAGGCCAGTCGGAGGTTACAGCGGACTTGACACAATCAATTCAGACGGAAGAATACTTAATGCAAATCTGAAAAAACTGGAATCCAACGAATACACTCTGCATAAAATTGCAGGATATATTACCCTGAATTCTGAAGTAAGACAGCCTAATGACGTAATTGCTGTTGCATACAGGGTCAAAATAGGTGCAGTTGAAGAACAGTTCGGAGATTTTGTAAGAGATGTGAGTTCAAATGCACGTTTGAGATTAAAAATGCTAAGACATACAAGTCAGCAGCCTCCGGATCAGAATCCAAATCATTCAAAACTGTGGAGGAGGATGTTGAAAAATATTTACCATTTAGGTGTGAGGAATATAAAAGATGATCCTTCAACATTGAATTTTAATATTTATTATCAGGCACCGGGTGAAAATCCTACAACGAATTACAACGGGCCGGGTTCAGTTAGCGGAAGAAACTGGATGAACCTTGTAGGACTGGATTACAGAAGAAACGGCAGTACAGACAGCATACCTGAAGGCGATAACTTATTTGACTTCTTTGCAGGAAACACAATAGATCTCAAAAACGGTAATATAATTATACCATACATAAAACCTTTCTCGGAGACTTTATTAAATGCTGGCGTTGATCAATCATATGTTGGGAAAAATGATACTATCTATGTATCATCAAAATCAACAGCAAGAGACTTCGGAAACATCAAGTTTTTCCTCAAAGGTTCGGCTAAAGGAGACGCATCGTCCAGATATTCTCTGGGATTTAACGTTGTTGAAGGAAGTGTCAAAGTATTTAACGGAGCCGTACAGCTTACGCCGGGTATTGACTATACAATTGATTACACTACAGGCGAACTGGTAATAATAAATAACTCAGCACTTGTACCAGGTGCTAATCTGAAAATTACATATGAAACTAATGATCTTTTCCAGCTTGCCTCAAAAACTCTTCTTGGCACAAGAGCTGAGCTACAGATAACAAAAAACAGTTACCTTGGTTTCACCCTCATTAATCTCAAACAGCAGACTTTAAATGATAAGGTGAGAATAGGTGAAGAACCTACAAATAACACAATACTGGGATTTGATGCTGCAGCTGACATAAAAACAGGTTTCCTGACAAATCTGATTAATAAAATTCCCGGCTACAATACAAAGGAAGAATCATATCTTAATCTCAAAGGTGAAGTTGCATTCATGATTCCCGAACCTAATACGAAGAAGAGTCGAATCCCAAGTGACAATGGCGAGTCAGTTGCTTATATAGATGACTTTGAAGGAGTAAAGAAATTAATCCCCTTTGGACTTAATCCCCTTTCATGGACACTTGGCAGCATACCTGTTGATTCAGTTCTTGTACCCGGAAGTTCATATTCAACTGAGACCGTGAGAGACAGTCTTATGAATAAAAAGCGATCAAAGCTGAACTGGTATAGTTTATTAAACAGTGTTCCCATCAAAGACGTATATCCGAATAAAAGTATAGCCAGCAATCAGAACCAGTCCCTGACGCCATTTGTTTTAAATATCCAGCCATCAACTGTTGGAATGTATAATTATATTACCCAGTCAGAGTTTGAAGCGGGTGGACCGCCTCAGAGGAACTGGTGTGGTATTTTCAAATACCTTAATACATCCCAGACTAATCTGATTGATGAAAATATTAACTACATTGAAATATGGATGCAGGTAAATGAGGGTAATCCTCTAAGAGATTCTGCGAAAATGATAATTGATCTTGGGACTATATCAGAGAAAGTAATTACCAGTTCAATATTTACACCTAAACGTATAGGGGACAGAGTAGTTGATTACCATACTGAAGATCTTAACGGAAACGGGCAGCTTGATGTTGGTGAGGATGTAGGGCTTGATGGTTATGAGAATCAGGATGAAAAGAACAGGCTTCTTAACGCCGGCCTGGTTGATCTTGGTAATTTACCTGATCCGGGCAGAGACAACTATTTCTGGACTCAGGGTAGTAATGATTTTTCTTCTTTTAACGGTTCTGAACTTAATGCTACAAACCTGACAGAAGCTAAAAGAATAGATACGGAAGACCTTAATAACGACGGTACACTGAACACAATTAACAACTATCTGGAATATGTTATACCACTTGATTCTGCTTCCTTCTCAAACCATCCTTTTATCTCCGGAGGTGGCAATTTAGGATGGTATCAGTTTATAATTCCTCTTGATCAGTTTTCAAAAATAATAGGTCCTCCGAATACAAATTACACGAGTATCTTAACTAATGTTCAGTATGCAAGGATATGGTTTAAAGGGTTTGAAAATAAAACAGTGATTAAAATAGGTGATATGAACCTCGTTGGTAATCAGTGGGTAAAATCTAATAAAAACGATACAACCTATTCAGTTTCAGTAGTAAGCATAGAAGATAATTCTTCTTTCTACCAGCCCCCTGTTCCCGGTGATGTATTAAGACAAAGAGATCAGACACAGGTTGACCAGAACGTTTTGTCAAACGAACAATCTCTCTCACTCAATGTTCAGAGGCTTTTACCCGGTCAGGGGAAATATGTATTTAAGTCATTCAATACCCGCCCGCTTGACCTTATTAATTATAAAATACTTAAGTTATTTGTAAATGGCGACAGTTCCTTTACTTATACAAGTCCTGATAAGTATGATGCAGCTATGGTTATAAGAATAGGAAGTGATACAGCTAACTACTATGAATACAGAGCCCCAATACATCCGGATGTAAGACCGGGAACACCATGGAATTCACAGAATGAAGTTACAATAAACCTTGCTGAATTAACCGCTATCAAACAGATAAGGGATACTTCCAATATTCATAATTTGGTATATATTGATGTTCCTAACGGACCTCCTGGTTCAAAATACGGCATAATAGGATTTCCTTCAATAAGGGATGTAAGACAAATTACTGTTGGCATCTACAATAACAATAATGATCCGATTGTACCGAAGGAACTGACCGGCTCGGTCTGGTTTAATGAGATGAGAGTTATTAAAACAAATGATAAAAGCGGATATGCATTCAACTTTAGTGCAAATCTTAAATTAGCTGATTTGGGAACACTGAACTTCGCCTACAATAAAACAGATCCGAATTTCCATTCAGTTGAAAACCGCTTCGGCAGCTTAAATCTTGCTAACAGCTGGGAAATTTCCGGACAATTCAACTTTCATAAAATAATCAATTCTCTTCTTTCGAAATATGTATCTGTAAAATTCAAGGATTTCTTTTATATTCCGATATCATTTTCTCATGTGGAAACACTTGATAAACCTAAATACATACCTAGTACAGACGTTGATATAGAAAATGCAGTCAGAAGAGAGTATGAAAGGATTCTGGCAGAAAATCCGGGCAATGTACAGCTTGCTGAACAAAGAGCAAATAATATCAGGATAACCTCTCAGACTCTGAAAATAAGAAATAGCTTTGCCATAACAGGCATGAAATTTAATTTCCCCGGAGATAACTTTTTTGTCAATGAGATTTTAAACAAAATGGAAATAAACTTTGTAAGAAATTCCTACATTGAAAGAAGTCCAACCCTTGAAAGTAAATATGCGTGGGATATGAACGGGAATATTGGATTAAACTCAACTTTAAGTTTAATGAATCTTGTAAATCTTAAAATAGGCAAGTGGTTGCCTCTGGGAGAAGAGTTTAAGGAAGCAAAGATTTATTTCTTCTTCCCGTTTATGCCTGTAATGCCTTTTTTCACATCCAGTCTTACTATGAGAGGAAATTTCAACAGAAACAGGGATGACCAGAAATTAAGAAATTTATCTGAACCTAACCCAACATCAAGATTGTTTAATGCTGAAAGAAGTTTCAGCCTTAACTGGAAATTCATAGAAAACTGGATAATTGATATAGGTGGTGACTATTCATTCAGGAGCGGAAGTGATCTTACATTTCTTGAAACTACAAACGATTCTCTACGCAGACAAAGAAGTGAAAGAGAGATTTTCAGAGATATATTTTTCAACAACGGACTGATTAACTGGGGTAAGGATCTAAACTATTCCCAGTCTGTTACCATAAATCCCAGATTTAATATACCCGGACTGAGAAATTTCCTTGATGTAACTTCCTCATACAGAGTTAATTACGGCTGGCAGGCTTCAACTTACAGTAATGCGCTTGGCAGCAACGTCGGATATACAAATGACTTACAGGCATCTGCATTTATAAAACTTAATAAAATATTTGATATTTTTAAATCCTCGGAATCAAAGGGAGGAGCTTATCAGGATGATCAGAGTCCGCTTGATATTATAAAATTAATCAGATCATTTATTCCCGATCAGCTTAACGTTACTTTCAGTCAATCCAATCAGATAACAAATCCGGCTATCAGTCAGAGACCGGGTTTCGGGAATTTCTGGATAAAACCCGGAGGGAATGATGAAAAGCTTGGTCCGTCCCGGTTATATCAGTTAGGATGGTCAAGGGAACCGGGTAAAAGAATTCCAGGGGTTCAGCTTACCGACGGAATTAATGTAAACAATTCTATAACTTTTAACGGCTTCATCACTCCTATTTTCCCGAATAATTTAAAGATAAATCTTACTTATAAAACAACAACCGGGAACACGAAAACATTAAGTTACATAACTGACAGATTCGGCAATACAGGTAATCCGATAGGTACAAGTGAAAATCAAATAATTACCCGTCCGAGCTTCTTTATAACAAGCGATATAATTCCCAAACTTGCAAAACCTTTCGACCGCACTACTCAGGCAAAAGAGATTTCAGAATCTTTTGAAAACAATATTGTGTCTTTCCCCTTTCCCAGCTGGACACTTTCACTCAACGGAGTTGAAAAGTTTGAAATGTTTTCAGGCTTTGCTCAGTCTATGACAATTGAAAGCGGATATTCATCTGAATACAGAAAGACGATCAGCTATGACGGTATAAGGGAAAGATATATTTCCAATCAGGCAATTACGTCTGGCTTCTCCCCTATCATAGGCGTAAATATTACTTTTAAACCAATATCAGAAGGAAACCTTACAGCATCATTTAAGCTAAGCAAAACTGATAATTATAATTTGGAACCTAACAACGCTAAAGTAACAAACAATGCAACAAATGATATTTCAATTAATGCTAATTTTACTAAATCCGGATTTAAAATACCTTTGTTCGGTCTTCAGCTTGATAATAATCTTACTATATCGTTTTCATATACCAAAACTAAAAATGATCCCGTAGTTTACTCATATAATACTGAAGCCGGAATATGGGAATCAAACACAATGAGCGGTTCCACTTCAACTACACTGAATCCATCAATCCAGTATAATCTATCAAGAAGTGTTTCTCTTCAACTTTTTTACAAATACACTAAAGTTGAACCTACAGGAACTAATTTAAGTATTCCCACAAGAACATCAAATGAAGCCGGGCTTAATATACGATTACAAATTCAGTAATTGGAAAATTTTACATTAATACTTGGACTTTTCGCTGCTGCACTGACAACATTTGCATATCTGCCGCAATCTCTCAAAGCTATAAAAACAAGACATACAAAAGATCTTTCGCTCACAACCATAATTATGCTTGAAATGGGACTAATATCGTGGTTATGCTACGGAATATTGATATCCAGCATACCTGTTATTGCCGCTAACACTATATCAATTATCTTTATGACCATCATACTTTATCTTAAACTCAGATATAAATAATTTTCATTTTATTTAAAAAAACACTATGCTATATTTGCATACAGATTTTTTGCGCCCGTAGCTCAACTGGATAGAGCGTCTGACTACGGATCAGAAGGTTGAGGGTTCGACTCCTTCCGGGCGTGCAGATAAATTCAAAATCACCTCAGTAAGATCATTTTTCTGACTGCGAGAAATTCTTTTCCTTCCATTATGATTAAATAAATGCCGCTGGGATAATCTGATGCATCCCAAGTGAATTTATATCTTCCGGGTTGCAGATTTGTTTGGGTTATCCGGGTTAATTCTCTGCCTGTTATATCGTGAATTTTTAATGTTATGTCGGAAGTTTCAGGAATATCAAATTCAACCGTTGTAAAGGGATTAAAAGGATTCGGATAATTCTGGAATAGCCAGTATTTTTCCGGGATATAAGTTTTAACCGGTCCCACACCTATTACATATCCGGTCAGGCTGTATAAACAGTTTTCAAGCAGCTTTTTTGCTGTTATCATATCTGAGGATGAGGTATAACAAAAAGAGAAGTAAATTAACGTAGGGTTCTGAACTCCGGGATATGCAAGCACACCTGATGTATTGCTGTTGCCTGAATTGTAATAAAGAACCTGAGAGTAAATATCAGGCAGGTTAACGTCCTGATCTTTATTTTCGGTAAAATTTATTCCGTAGGAAGCAGGCAGAACGTTGGGATAGGTAGCAAGAGTGGATCCATAGTGGGAGGGATTAAGAATTAGATTTCCTCCAGCATGTGCCAACCATTGTCTCAGTCTAAGTGCTTTTGTTTTAAAACCATGATAGGTTGTATCTCCCTGTGTTATAGCTGCAATTTCGCCTCCCTCAATAAGTGTTTTATGACCATTAAGAATATATTCAACGAGGTTTAACCTGAAATTTGTTGAAAGTATCGGATATTGATTTTTACCGAAAGCAACAACGACTGCATTATACTGTATCATTTGACTGTAAGTTATTGCATCAGCAGAGGCAATATCTACACGATATCCGAAATCCCTGATATGAGCAATAAGTGTCCCAGAGCTTGTGGAATTATCATTTGTTATAAGTAGGATACGATTGTTTGAGGAATAGATAACTGAGCAGAGTAATAAATATAATATTAAATGTTTTAACATGTTGAAAACCCCCTGTTATTATTTTAAAAGAATCATTTTTCTTGTGTAAGAGTAGCCAGCTGTTTCAAGTTTACAGAAATATATACCGCTTGTAAAATCAGATGCATTCCATTTATATCTGTAGGCGCCAGCCTTTAATTTTGAATTTACTAACCTTATAATTTCCCTGCCGGTAATGTCATAAATAATCAATTTTACAAATGACTCTTTTGGTATGTCAAATTCAATATTTGTAAGTGGATTAAACGGATTGGGATAATTCTGTTTAAGTGAATATTCAGACGGAATTATGTTTTCATTCACAGAAATCCCTATGGGATCATTAATCAGAAACTGAATTGTCCCACGTGGTGCAGGAAGAGGTTTTCTGACAATTCTTCCGCTGTTTGAGCGTGCTTCTATGTAATAGTGTACTCTGCTTCCCTGCAACTGTGGCGGGATGTATGCCCTGAATGTATCCCCTGAAGCTGACATGTTTAACTGATTAAATCCGCTTGAAGTATCAATTGACCAGTAAACCCTTGCATAGTTAATCCCTGATTTCGTTTTGATATAGGCTTTAACTTCGTAAGGCTGATTTGTGTAATTCATGTTTCTGATTGCACTGTGAGATATAAATACAGGGTCTGATACTCCTATTTCCTTTGTTATACAATGAATTGCTCCAAGGGAATTAATAATTCCGGTGCAGTTGATTCCAACTATATTGTAGCCGGGTAAGGCTTCTCTGTAAATTCTTAGAGCTGTTGTGTCGAACTGAGTTGTGTAAGTCGGAACAATAACTGTTTTGTTCACGAAAACTGAATTCGTATATGTCCAATACTGCCCGACAGGCGGATAGTTACCGTTGTGAGGTGGCATTAGTATCCTTACTACCTTATAGGGTTTCCCAAAGCATGTCTGAAAATTGTTAAGGACGTATTGCAGGTTTGCTTCTATCTGCGGACCATCTGCAATTCCTGGCGGATATTGCCCGACAAGAAGAGTTTCTTCATCAAGTAATTTCATGTGCATGTCTATGTGATGTATCTGATCATATGGCAGGACTTCCATTTTAATATACCTGTTTATTCCCATATAAGCGTTCATAATCTGATCTATCTGACTTTCAGTTTTAACAGACACGCCATATGGATTCCCCGGTCCGTTTTCCGTAAGCACGAGCTTTGATGCAAATCCGGTTCCGTGACCGTCTGTCATAAAATTACCGCCGGTGTTAACAAGATCGTTAGGAGCTATTAGAGTCTGATGTATGGGAACGTTCATGTAGTTCGCTATAAATACTGGTATGACATCATCAAGCGGTCTCGGGCGGTTATATATCCAGTCAACTATTCTCAGTGTATCCATAACGTTTGTATAAACAGTCCATGGACCATAATCCCTGCACCAGATTGAATTTGACTGTGTTGCAAGGAATTTAATATTTGTCAGCGGTACTCCTCCTGACTGAAGATAAGTTTTTATGCTGTTTGAATCGTTCCCGTTATTTGTTGGTGAACATACTATATAAACCAGACATTCTTCCTGTGCATGATCAACGATTTGTCTTAAGATAATTCTGTGAGCTGAATTACTTACCCATGTAATCTGAATTGCCTGAAGCTCTTCCCATTCAGCCATTGTTCTTACCGGAGTGGGGGGAGGATCAGGAATAAATAATTCAGGTAGTTGCCTGTTTCTGAAGTAATCTTTCAGTATACTTTTTTCATATTCAGTCATATATCTGGGGAGTTCCTGAGAGTAAAGACTGGTTATCAAAACGGATAAAATAAAGCTTCTTATTATTAACATAAATTTGAATTACATTTTCGTAATAATATAAATATGTTCAAAACAATTCAACAGGAATTTGAGGTAATTACTTTATAAATCAGTTAGTATTAATCACTATAAATGATTTGGTTAATAATAGAAATTTTTCTTTAATTAAACTGCTATTAGGGAAGAGCTCTATGATTTCACTTTTTTTCAGAAGCCTGATTGATTTAACAAGCTTTTCAGCCTCCTCATCTGAACTGCATTTATTAAACCAGCCCATGCGGAAATTTTTTACTAGAAATTTTTTTAGACTTAAAGGTAAAAACTGAAAGCCTGGGAAGAGGAAATGTGGTTCAAAAGGGAAATAGTAATTGGGTGTCTGAATGAAAAAAGGTTTACCTGAAGATAATATAATATCTGCTAAGCTTTTCTGTTTACTGAAATCGCCAACATGTTCTATAAGAGAATTTGAAAATATTAAGTCAAACTTACTTATGTATTTTACTTCCAGCTCCAGTGCATCAGCTTTGATTAAAAAGATATTGTCATAAGAGCTTTTCTCTCCATTGATGTTGATAAGGGTTATGTTATAGTTTTTATTTCCTGCAATTCCCATCTGTATCCAGAAATTTTCCGTTCCTCCGAGGTCAATCACAGAAACAGGTTTAGGAAGTTTATCCGTAATTTCAGTGAAATGTCTGAACCTTACCCGTCTGAACCAATTAGCGAGTGAATCAGGTCTTCTGTTGTCAAGAAGTTTCCTGAACATTTTGATTATTTAAGAAGTATAAGTTTTAAAGATGATGAGTACTCAATTGAGTTAAATCTGCAGAAATAAACTCCGCTTGGAAGTTCTGCAGCATTCCATGTGATTTCGTAGCTCCCCGGACCGATCTCACCACTTGATAAGGTTTCAATAAGACTTCCGTTGATGTTGTAAATTGCTATATTGGCATTAATTCTTTTTGGAACGTCAAAACGTATTTTAGTAATCGGATTAAACGGATTTGGTATGTTCTGATGTAACATGAAGCGATCAGGTATTTCACTATTGTATTTTATAATTCCGATAGGCTGGGTGGTAAATCTCCATGTTAAAGACCAGGGACCTGAACCCCCAGAGTTAAATGCCCTGACTCTCCAGTAATATGTAACATTCCCGCTAAGAAGTCCAGCTCTGACGGAATAGTTTGATACTGTTACATTTGTGTCTATGAGTACAGTGTTAAACAATGAATCATTTGAGAGATTTACCCGGTAGCCATCTGCGTTGACTACATCATTCCAGTCAAGTAACGGTGTGAGCGATTGCCCTATAGCTCCGTTCGGAGGGCTTATAAGTACAGGTGGTGCAACAGGCGGAGAAGTTACAGTCCTGAAGTTCCAGATAACTGACCAAGGTCCGGTTCCCATGCTGTTTGTAGCATTTACTCTCCAGAAATATCTTGTATTATTATTAAGTATTCCGCCAGATACGTTATATTGGGATACAGTTAAACCGCCAATGTTTATAAGTGTTGTTCCGAAAGTTGAGTCAGCTGATAGCTGAACACGGTAACTTGAAGCAAAAGGTACATCGTTCCAGTCGAGAGTAGGTGTGGTTGAAACATTCGTGTCGTTATTTGGAGGACTTAGTAATACAGGTGCGTTCGGAGGGGAGAGAGCTGTAGTAAATCTAAATACTATAGACCATGGACCAGTGCCGAAGCTGTTTGTTGTTCTTACTCTCCAGAAGTATGTGGTGAGGTTGTTTAAAAGTCCCGGTCTAACCAAAAGATGTGATACTGCGAAACCAGATGAATCTATGACTAGTGATGAAAAAAGTGAATCGCCTGAAAGTTGAAGCTGATATGATGTTACTGATATATCTTCATTCCAGTCAAGAAGGGGAGTCAGACTGATTCCACTTGCATAATTAGGTGGTGAAAGCAAAATCGGCGCTGCCGGCGGTCCCAGCAGAGTTGTGAAATTAAACCTCACTGACCATGGACCTGTGCCGGCTTCATTTGTTGCATTTACCCTCCAGTAATATCTGAAATTGTGTGAGAGAGGTGGAGAGTTTAAGGTGAAATCTGAACGTGTGATACCTGTAAAATCTGCATGAGTTACTGAAAATGAAGAGTCAACCGATATCTGTATTCTGTAAAAACTTACTGGTGAAGTTGAATCCCAGTCAAAATAAGGAGTAAGGCTGATACCTGATGAGTTATTTGCAGGTAATATCAGTCCGGGAGGATTTGGAAGAGCCATAATTGTTCTGAATCTGAAAGTACCAGACCAGGGACCTTCGCCAGCTGCATTGATTCCTCTCACACGCCAGAAATAAGTTGTATTATTTGTAAGCAAACCAGAGGTAACATTGAAGTGAGACTGGACTATACCAGAAGAGTCAATTAATGGATTTATAAAAACTGAATCCGTTGCAAGCTGAAGCCTGTATGTTTTAGCTGTTGTTACCGAATCCCAGTCAAGTAGCGGAGTAAGCGAAACTCCGGTAGCTCCGTTCGGGGGTGAAATCAGATTCGGAGCAGAGGGGAAAGGGAAACCGCCTGTAGTTGTTTTCAAAATAGTTCCGGATGTACCGCATGTAAAACCAGTCATAAGGTTTACGAATCTTATTCCGACAAATCCCTGTCCCGAGAGACCGGACTGCATATGCCAGTTAAGCCCACCATTAGTTGTCCTGAGTAAAACGTTTCCGAATCCGCAGACGCTTCCAGTATTTGAGTTGATGAAATAAATCTGGTTAAGCTGTTCTGTGGTACCGGATATTTGTTGAGACCAGGAAATTCCTCCATTAGTTGATTTGATAATTCTTCCTGAAAAACCTGCTGCATAAACAGTATCGGTATTAACTGCAAATACTGAAAATATGTTTTCAGTTATACCTGTAGAAAGAGCAGACCAGTTATTCCCGCTGTTTGTTGTTTTAATAATAGTACCACTGAAACCGCTACAGAAACCCGTTGAGGGACCTGCAAATGAAATAGCGAATAACCATTGGGTAGTTCCACCAGGAAGAGTGTTCCATGTTAAGCCACCGTCGGTAGTTTTAATAAGGTTCCCGTTTGAGCCGCATATATAACCTGTGTTGTCATCATGGAAATAAATTCCCCTGTATTGAGCTGCTGAAGGAGATAGGGTTGTCCAGTTATTTCCGAAATCGGTGGATTTTATTACAACGTTATCACCGCAGACATATATAATTCCAGAAGGTCTTATGGCCAGATTCCATAAATTTACACCTGCTGGATTCGGGAGATTTGTCCAGTTATTTCCTGAGTTAGTTGTTCTGATTATTACGCTGCCTACTCCAACGCCAATCCCCGTATTGATGTCAATGAACTCAATTTTATTTAACTGTGAAGATGTGCCAGAACTTAAGGGAAACCACTGAGCGAAGAATTCATTTGAAGTGAAAATTAAAATAAACAGAATAAACTTTTTCATCTGAGAATGGCAAGTTTCTGGATTGATGACTCTGTTCTTCCAATATCTTCAAGTATGAGTTTATAAAGATATATTCCGTTAGCTATATATTCTCCGTCTGAGTCTCTCCCATCCCAGTATATGTTGTTAAATCCCACCCGTGCCTGAGATATGATTTCTTTAATGAGCCTTCCTGTTACTGTATATATCTTTATTCTGCATTTCTCAGGTGCCTGTGATGAATATAGGACGAATGTGAAGTTGGTGCCGTCTTTCATCGGATTAGGATAATTGTAAAGGTTTCTTATCTGAAATGCATCAGTTACAGTCCACAGGTAATTTACGGTATCTTTGTTTCCGTCTTTATCTGAGCCGATGAAACTGAAAATATAATCTCCTTTTTCAAGTTCCGGTTTATAGGTAATTATAGTTTTAAGATTACCTTCATTCACCGGGCTGAATGTTATCTGAGGATTAGAACCTCCGGAGACGGAGTAAGGTATTCTGACGCCGTCTTTTTTAATAAAGATAGAATTCGTATCTGAAATGTCATATGTGAGCTTTGAATCATCATAAAACCTGAACGTGATTTCCGGCTTAGCAGGTATTAATTCTCCGTTTAGGGTTTTCTCTCCGTTCACAAGTACTTCTATGGAAGGACCTGTTGAATCTCCGAATATGATAAGTCTGGTGAATGCAAAATTGTTGAAACCATAATAGTCATTCTGTGATGCAAGGGGCATGGTCTGAAAAGATATAATTACCGTGTCAAAGAACTTTTCAGGATCTTTCATACCTGATGTATTAAAACTTACATTTGAGATTTTTATACTGTCCGGATTCAACGGAATGAAAACTGTATCAGATTTGAGGACAACTGTACCTGAGTGTGTATTCGCTATCCATCTATGAAGGGTAACTTCTGATGGAACGAAACCAACGTTGTGAACCTTAACGGAAACGTTAACATCAGAACCTTCCTTGACCAAGGAATCACTTTTTGTTACTGAATAAATATCCGGTATAAGCTCACACGGAGGAGTATACTTGAAAAACATTGATCTGAATAGAGGCGACTGGAAGCCGCTCAGGGAGTCTATCTCAAGATATGCTGTGAGTTTAAGATATGGATATGTGAATGAGTTCACTGTATCCAGGTTTACGTAGTTATTTGAAATTGTGCCGGGTATTATAGTAACAGAATCATCGCCTGGAGTGATTCCAGTTACACTGAATCTTATCTGAGAACCGGGCGGAACTGTCTGCTGCCAATTGAAGTATTTCCATCTGTGTGACGGACCTGTAGAAAATTGAATCCTTCCCGCATTACTTAAAAACACGGGTGATAAACTGGCAAATGAAGGTTTCCAGTTAAAGTTGGAGGAAAAGCGATGAAACGACTCTGAAATCTGTGATGAATCAGCTCCGAGGAAACCTATAAATGCCCAGCTGTCAAACTGATCAAACCTCGTTACTGAGTCTGCATATCTGCTGCCAAATTGCCTGAACTTGTTTTTTGCTGTTTGTCTGAGACTGTCTGATGAGGATACAAATGCAGCAACTCCAGCCAATAGATAATGAGTAGTGTCAAATGTATTCAAGAAATTCAGGACTGAATCTGATGAATTCGGAGATGACATTCTGAAGTTTCTGAACTCAACTATGTTACCGGTCAGTTTTCTGACCTTGACTATATTAAGTCCGGTGTTCTGTCCACCATCTGCATAGATAGTGTTATTGTTTATTATAAAATAAGACGCTTCCTGTGCATTGCTGCCGTATGATTTTACTTCAAGTTGCCCTGTGAAATTAAATAATCTGAATACACCATTTTCATAAGATATGTTTGATATATCTCCGGGATTAAACTGACCGGGGAATTTCCAGTAAAGTCTCACAACAGAGTCATTAAGGATTTTTTCAGGGTAATTTATGTTAAACATGAATCTTCTGGTCTCACTCCAGCCCGTTGAGTCGTTATTAATAACTGAATTTGTACGCCAGTAGTAAACTTTTCCGGAATCAGCAAACGGTATCCTGATTCTGAACTTCGTAATGACTCCGCTTATGTTAGAGTTGCTCAGGTTAAATAAAGGCTGTGTGAATGAAGCATTTGTATCTAACTGAAGTATGACCTTTATGTTATTATTTGCCGGATTGATCTGAGGATTCAGCCCTGCAAATTCAACTGAATCAGAAGATGTAATTGAATTATCAATTGGCTTAAATGGCAGAAAAGAAATATTTCTTAAAGGTAGCGGAATGATTAAAACATTGTCCGATGGATTTTCTCCGGGATAGCGGTTATCAGCATTTAAAGTGATTTTGAGACTGTAGTTTGATATCGTGTCAAGTCTGAAGATGTAAGCAGCTTCTTTAAGGAAAGAAAAAGACGAAATTAAAGTATCTTTTGTTCTGAAAGGAATTCCGTTTCTGAGAATCTGAAACCTTATAAGACAGTCTTTGGCATACAATCCGAGATTGTATGGAAATATTTTCAGCTGGACTGTTTCTCCTATTAAAGGGTAAGGATTTGAAATCTCGTAATCTTCTGCTCTTATTACAAATTCCGGTTGACGCGGAAGATGTAATTTTGATGCTGGATCTCCAAGAAGATCATAGCAGTTTATCACGTTCCTAACCTGAAAACTAAGTGAATCGGGTGCAAGTCCGGATGTAGCATATTTAATCAGATCGCCTATCCGTCTTATTGTATCCTGCGAAAAGGCATGCAAAACCCATTTATTATATTCATTTCCTGCTCCTGCAAAGCTCCAGCCGGTTGAACCGAGAAATGCTATAGCTCCTTTATTCGGATAATAAAGAAACTTCTCACCGAAACCACGGAAATTTGGCTCAGAGTTTTTACCGGTAAAACAAGTCATACTTAATACCAGAGGCAGTCTCCCACCATTGTTCAATATATTAGGATCTTCAAGTCCAAGTTCCCAGTCCTGACTTGCAGCATGTCCGATGAAATTCACTATCATGCCTCCGCGGTTTATTTCTTTCCTTATTGAGTCAGCATAGTTGAAGGTAATATATCCTGCAGAATCATTTCTGTAAATCTTACTGCTTATCTGTGATTCTGGCGGAGGAGAAATGTAAGTGTTTATGAGGAAGTTTGACTGCATCTGATACTGCATTTGTTCATTTCTGTTCGGACCTCCGGTTATAGATATGAATTTCTTCCACCACTTCTCCGGTGAGGCATTGTCGTAAGCTATGATTTTATTAACTACCTCATTTGCCTCTGGAATCGTGTAAACCGGTATTCTACCCAGTGATATTTTTTTCTGATATACGAAGCTGTTCATATTAAGGTTTGCGAAGTAACCGTCTGAAGCCGGGTTACCATAAACAGGAATCAGGTTTTGTGAAAATGGCTGATTTCCTCTGTTGCCTTTGGGATCAAGTGAACCTCTTCCAAATAAACAGACATACTGAACTGATGGCTGGGTCCAGTTTGAGAAGGCGTAGTTTATAAAACGCTTTAATGCAACAGGGTCTTCAAGACCGTAGTTGAAAATATCAATGATGTTCTGAACAGATACTTTAACTGATCTGAACCCGTCTCTTATTTGTCTGTGTGATCTCAGTTGTTCTGCCTGTGATTCAAACAGCGGATGATATACTATAATATAATCAGCTCCGTTAGATGAAGAAATAAGATCAGGTACTTGTCGGGCAATTATTCTGAAAGGTCTTCTTGTAATGTTTTCATTTATTATTTCAAACTGTCCGTTTGATTTTCCGGTGAAAAAAAGTGTATCAGAATTTGAGCTTATATTAACGATTTTAATGTTATTTCTGAAATCATATATTGAAATCGGATTTGAGGGATTAAATCCACTCACACGGAAGATTTTTGAAGTTGTATCATTGCCGGAAAGCAAAATTCTTGAAATATTGTTTCCGAAACGGAAAAGTCTCGGATATGTTATTTCAACTAAATCAAAATAAATGCTAGGCGTTATGTTAGGGTTTCCGAAGTTAGGCTGATATGTAACGTTGATTGTATTCGTTCCATTATTAAATAAGGAACTTGAGAATGAAACAGTTGTATCAAATCTGTTGTAATCATCTCTTTCTATGGTTGCAACTTGTGCAGAGTTTACGTTCAGTATAAGTTTGTGTTCATTTGGATTGTTATCACGTGAGTTGGGATATGCGAAAATTCTGAATGTGCAGCTTACCGGTACTGATGATAAATCTGTTATTGTGAAATTCTGAGTAAACGTCATGCCTGAGGATGGATTAAGATTCCTCCAGTACCAACCTTCGCCAGATATTTTTTCATTATTGAAATATCTGAAGTCAACGTTAGGGTTGATTGTTTCTCCAAGTGAATAAAGAGAATCTTTTTCGAAATGGATTTTCTGTAAAAAGAAGTTTCCCGGATAGAAGATTCCGGAGGTATATGTTGATATAGTAAGTCTCGCGCCGTTCGGACCGTCCCATCCGATCCAATAGATATTTGTATCTGAATATGGATTATAATATTCATCAGTTACATAGTGAACAGTCATGGTCCCGTATGTGGCAAGATATGTATTGGTTAAACCTCCGTAATTTCTTGTTCCGTAAAAATCAATAAAGTCATTCTGGTCAAATGATCCGTCATTTTCGCCTTCAAAATATATTGGGATTTCGGAACCTTTATTGTAAACTTTCACTGTTCTGGGATCAATAACTGAAGTGTTAATTCCGGCTGATGTGAATTCGTTTCTTGTTATTCTGTAAATACCGTCTTCAATCACATACAGTTTCAGGTAGGTTTTATTTGGGGTTATCCAGTTATAGTTCTGTGCTGTAAGGTAGCTTGAGGAAAAAAGTAAATAAATGCTGAAAAAAAGACTTTTGAAAAAACAGCATCTATATCTTACCATATTCAAATTTAGCTAAATTTTAACTTAAAAATTCTGAATAAAAAAATAGGGATACCAAATACATATCGTCTGAAATATCTGAAGGGATTACTTATGAGTCTTACCAGCCATTCAAGTCCTAATTTTCTGAATATTACAGGACCACGGATTTTTGTTCCGGCTAAGACCTTGATTCCGTCTCCAACACAGATTATAACTTTTGTGTCTATCTTATTAAAATTCTCTGCAACGAATTTCTCCTGAAGTGGTGTAGGTAAGCCCACAAACAGAATATCAGGCGTTGACTCATTAATTTTTTCTATAAGTTTTGCTGAGTCATAAATGAATCCGTTCTGATAACCGGATATTTGTATGTCCGGATTTCTTAACTGGACTTTTTTTAATGTTATATCACTGTCACCGAAGAGGAAAATTTTCCACTTGTATTGCCTTATTTCCCTGAGCAGTAACTCATAAAAATCAGAACCCGTGAACCTGGATCTGAAACCGTATTTACCATATAGTAGTCTGGATGCTATGAATATTCCAATCCCGTCAGGATGAATTACATTAAACCCATTAAGGTTTTCCTTAAAAGCAGCATTACAGTAAGCAATGTTGAAACTGTTTGCATTTGCATAGGCAATGGAAGTCTTGTCAATTTTTTCTATAGCTCCCCGGATGATTTTAAGTAATGAATCGTAATCCAGGGGATTAATATTTAATTTACCTATTTGGATTTTTTCCGGTGCGTGGGATATATTCAATTTCTGATTTCCCTGTAAAGTCTTTCGATTTTCGGTATGATGAATTCCTGTGTGTAATTATTGATAACATCCCTGTGCAGATTAGATGAGCATTTCCTTGCAAGTGAGATATCTTCTCTGAATTTCATTATTTTCAATGCCAGCTCCTCTGCATTTCCTTTCCGGAACAAAAGACCGTTTTTCCCGTCTTTGATTAGTTCTGCGATTCCGTCCACGTCTGACCCTATGAAAGGTTTTCTGTGAAGACCGCATTGTAACATAAAATTAGGAAAGGGATCTACTGCTGACGGAAGTATGCATATGTTTGCGGTTAGGAAAAACAGGATTATGTTTCTCTGAGGCTTATGGAATTCAACGTTCAGGTTATTTCCTCTTATGAATTTCATGTAATCTGTATATTTTTCACCTTCTCCAACCAGAATGAGCTTCACTTTTTTTTCGTTGATGATTTTCATTGCATGAAGAATGGTTTCAAAATTTTTTTCGCTGTGGAAACGTCCAAGTGCAAGCAGGGTAAAATTTTCATAATCATCTTTTACAAAAGGAGCGAGTAACTCCAGTTCATTTATTTCATCAGTATCTGTGAAATTGGGTATCAGACGGATTTTACTTTCATTGACACCGAATTTTCCGGTAAGCATTTTTTTTACAGTATTGCTTACAGCTATTATCACATCTGAGCTGTATTCAAGATTATATTTTCTGTTAACTATACTTAAGGATGTGAATACTGTTCCGGCTCTGATACCGGCAAGACGGTTTGCATTAACTGCTAACAGTTCTGAATGTCTGTGATGTGTATGGATAATATCAATGTCGAACTTTTTAATTAAAGAGGATAATAGCCCGATATTTTTTGCTAAGGAAACAGGGTTTTTTGAGTGCAGTCCTTTTATTTTGATTAGCCGGACGTTAAGTTCTCCTATTCTGTCAAATGAGTCTCCCTTATCAGAGATGAATATTACGTTATGTTTTCTGCTAAGGTATTTAAGAAGCAGGAAGACATAGTATGATCTGCCGCATGCATAGTTGAAGTCTGGTGATATGTGCAGGATGTTAAGTTTCATTTCAGCTTTCTGAAATCCAGTCCTTCTGCAATGAAACAGGTTATATTCTCGTTAAGGATTTTCAGTTTTAATTTTATGGGTTTACCTGTGTTATTAAACTCGGTAAATTCTACAGAAATATCTTTGTTAGTGAAGCCTGAACGGTTTTTTTCAATATCAAAGCCTTCAATGTAAAAAAATTGCCGTGGTGCAACTGCCCTGATTTCGAACTCATTTTCTGACTGAGGTTTCACTTCAAAAGGTGTCCCTATGTATTCTTCGTCAAGAGCAGCAGACTGGACAACATCATTTAT
>JAOADS010000060.1 GCA_026417195.1 Ignavibacteria bacterium
TCCTTATAGTATGCCTCAACAGATAATCTCAGATCAGAACTTATGAGATGATCTATACCTATGACATAATGAACGGCTTTAATATTTCTGAGATTGTAGTTTTCTGGATCTGAACTTATCCATAAATAGGCCGGCGACTGGAAATAAATACCTGTTGATAGATTTAAAGTTGTTGATGGAAGAATGCTGACACTAAGTCCTCCGCGAGGCGATAACACATGTTTATCTTTTATTCCGGAAAAAAAGTCATATCTGCTACCAAGATTTAAAGCAACTTTATTATTCAAAAATTTCACTCTGTACTGAATAAATGAAGAGAATTTGTAATAGATTTCCCTCAAATTAACATTAACTTCAGGTATAACCTCTCCGAATATCGTTGTGTCAGACCTGAAAAAGGTTTCATTTTTAAAAACTATCATCCTGCCCGAAATCCCGGTTGTAAGATAGTTACTTTTCCCAAGCTGATAATTTAATTCTGATTTTAATGAAAACTGAGATTCATAGGAATTATAGTAAAACAACATCTCATCGGTTATTATATCCTTATTTTCAATATCCGAAAAAGACGAAGAGTTGGAAATTATAGTCTGTAAGTACCCTTTCCTGAAAAGAGTTTTAAGATTAAATCCCGTTGAGAACTGCTGCTGGTTACCTTTTGCTTTACCGTATGGATTATCATCTGAAACCTCAGAAGCTTCCCCTTCGAAACTAATTTTATCTATACCTGCAATTCCTATAAGCGTAAGTCTGTTCCTGTCGTTCAGGTCATAAACAGTCTTGAGATTAAAATCCCAGTAATCAGGAACTGCTGCTAGTCTGATAGCACTACGGATGAGATTAAGGTAGCTCTTCCTTACTGAAAAAAGGAAAGATCCTTTTGAAAAAAGCGGACCCTCAAAAATTCCTCCGAAACCCGCTGTTGAAAGATTTATATCAGAAAGAAATTTCTTTCTGTAACCTTCGCGGAAACGTATTTCCATAACAGAAGACAATCTGTCACCATATCTTGCCGGGAAACCACCGGAGGAGAAGTTTACCTCATTTATGAACTTTGAATTTATCATACCAATAGGTCCGCTTGAAGATCCCTGCGTCGGATAATGGTTTATATTAGGCACTTCTATTCCGTCTATTGTGATGAGATTCTCAGCCGGTGAACCGCCTCTTACAATAAGATCATTCCTTTGATCATTTGCAGGTGAAACTCCAGCTAATACCTGCAACATTCTTGAAACATCCTCAACAGCACCGGGGGCACGCCTCACTTCCTCAAAGTCAAGATTATAACTGCTTGTACTGAAATCGTCCGGCTTCCGGAAATATCTGTCCCTCACCTCAATTTCCTCAGTAAATATATCAGCAGGAGATAAGTCAACTGTAATAACGGTTGGCCTTGCAGAAAGTACAACAACATCGGTTTTTATAATCTTCTCATATCCCAAAGCTGAGAAACGAATACTGTAATTCCCAACAGGAACATTTCTGAATTCAAAACTTCCCTTTAAATCAGATTCTGTTTTTAAGTTCAGCTCCACTATTTCTGCAGTTGCCCCGGCTACAGCTTCCTGAGTCTCCTTATCTCTTATAATTCCATATATATCAGCTGTATTTTGAGAATAAGTAACAGATACAAAAAACAAGAATATAAAAAGTTTCTGGATCATTGATTTGCTGTAGTGTATTTAGAGTTCAGCTAAATTGCATTTTATTAACATCCTTTTTCAAGTCCGATTTTTTTACCGATTATTCAAACAAATCTGTTTGCAGTCTATCCAGACTATTTAATCAAAAACCCCTTATCAGCTTTTAGTAACAAATGGTATTCTAATCCAATTAAATTTTTACCATTTTAAATTTAATAAATTCTGCCAATTTTCATAAACAATGAAAAATATTGACAGAGTTCTTAAAAATCTCCCTGATTCTCCCGGTGTATATCAGTTTAAGGATAAAACCGGAAAGGTAATATATGTAGGTAAAGCAAAAAATCTTAAAAACAGGGTAAGAAGTTATTTCACATCAAGACCAGTAAGTCCTATGATATCTAAAATGATTTCGCTTATAGATGACGTTGAGATAATAAAAACTGATTCTGAGGTAGAATCACTGATATTGGAAATGAACTTAATCAAGGAACTTAAACCAAGATATAACGTAAATCTCAAGGATGACAAATCATACCCTTACATTGTTATTACAAATGAGTCCTTCCCGAGAGTATTTCCCACAAGAAAGAAAAAAAACGACGGTTCAAAATATTTCGGACCTTACACAGATGTAGGATCGGTGAAGTCATCGCTTAAAATGTTAAGGGATATTTTTATGATAAGAACATGTAATCTTAATATCACCAAGGAAGCTGTTAAAAACAGGAAATTCAAAGTATGTCTCGAATATCATATTAAAAAATGCGGAGGACCATGCGAGGGATTTGTATCAGAAGAATCATACAATGAAATGATAAAAGAAGTAGAAAAAGTTCTGAACGGAAAAACTAATACCCTGGTAAAGGAACTTTATGAGAAAATGAATAAAGCTGCACGGGAAGAAAAATTTGAGGAGGCAGCCCTGATAAGAAACAGACTACATTCACTCCAGGTATATTCTGAAAAACAGAAAGTGGTATCGGAAGATATGCTTGATAAGGACGTAATAAACTATGTTTCAGAAGATGATGAAGCCTGTGCTGTTGTACTTAAAATCAGAGACGGGAGAGTCCTTGGAATGAAACATTATTTAATGACATCTGTAGAAACCAAATCACCTCAGGAAATAATAGAAACCGTAATATGCAAGCACTACGACGAGAATCAATACATCCCAGAGGAAATTCACCTGCCTCAGTCGGTTAGTGATACAAATATCCTTGAAGACTGGTTTATAAAAAAACACAGTAAAGTCTTACGGTTGAGAATTCCACAAAGAGGAGAAAAAGTTCAATTACTAAAAATGGTTGAGGCAAATGCAAGATACATGCTTGAAGATATGAAACTGCAGAGACTGAAAAGAAATTTTGTTCCAGACTCAGTAGCTGCCCTTAAAAGGGATCTGCGACTTAAAAAACTGCCATTCAGAATAGAGTGTTTCGACATTTCAAACATTCAGGGAACAGATACTGTAGCATCAATGGTAGTGTTCGAAAACGGAAAACCCAAGAAATCTCATTACAGGAAATATAAAATCAGATCTCTTCCAGATGAGACAGGAAAACCAGATGACTTTGCATCCATGAGAGAAGTTATATACAGAAGATATATAAAATATTCAGACAAAGACTTACCTGATGACGTAAAAAACAATAACAACAAGGATGAGCAGCTTCCCCTTCCTGATCTTATAGTTATAGACGGCGGTAAAGGTCAGCTTAACTCTGCACTTACAGTTCTTCGCAGTATTGGTCTTGAAAACCTGAACGTCATCGGACTTGCAAAGAGGCTTGAAGAAGTCTATATGCCGGATTCTCCAGAACCTCAGTCAATACCAAAGACTTCAAGCGGACTGAAGCTGCTTCAGAGAATCAGGGACGAAGCTCACAGATTTGCTGTTACATTCCACAGAAACCTTAGAGAGAAAAGAACTATAAAAAGTGAGCTTGAAGATATAAAGGGAATTGGAAAAATCAGAGCTAAAAGACTTCTTACTCAATTCGGCTCAGTGGGGAAAATCAGAGAGTTGATAAAAAACAATTATGGAGAACTAGAGAAACTTGCCGGGAAAAAAATCGCTGATTTATTAAAACAAAATCTAAATGTTTAAATTTTTCACTTTATTAGGAAGTTATCTTAAGCCCTATAATTGAAATTATTAATGTGCATATAAAAAATATTCTCCAGAAATCAGTTCCTTCCCTGAAGAAAATAATTCCCAGAACAGCTATACCAAAAGCTCCTATACCTGTCCAGATCGCATAAGCAGTTCCTACAGGTATGGTTTTCAGGGAAAGGCTAAGGAAGAAATAACTAAGCAAGCTTGAAATAATAAACAGAACTGTTGGCAGAAGCCTTGAAAAATTTTCAGAATATTTCAGTGCTAGGGCAAAGCAGACTTCAAATAATCCCGCTATTATTAAATATAACCACCCCATAACTCATCAGGTAAAAATCATTTCAATTCATCTTTGATCAAATGTGGAAATTCTTTATAAAACTTCCTTAGCTTAGGGGCAATTACAACTGAGCAATATGATTTCTCCGGATTATTTCTGAAATAGTTCTGATGATAATCTTCAGCAGAGTAAAATTCTCCAAGAGGCGAAAGTTCTGTGACTATAGGATCATCCCAAAGCTTGTTTTCAGTTATCTCAGATATAAGCTCCTCTGCAGTTTTTTTCTCTTCGTCATTTGCATAGAATATAACTGAACGATACTGAGTTCCCACATCAGCTCCCTGTCTGTTAAGTGTTGTGGGATCGTGAACATGGAAGAATACATTAAGCAGTTCCTTATACGATATAATTTCCGGATCATACCATATCCTTACTACTTCTGCATGCCCTGTCCGGCCTGAACAGACTTCCTGATATGTAGGATTTTTCGTTGTTCCCCCTGAATATCCTGATTCAACTTTTTCAACTCCTTTTATATCTTCAAAAATCGCTTCAACACACCAGAAACAACCTCCTCCCAGAACCGCTGTTTTGAGTTTTGAACTATCTGTCATCGCTTTTTCTGTTAAATTGCTTTTCTGATTTAGATTACTTTTCTCACCGCAAGCGAGAGATGTAAAGATAAAAAATAAAAAGACTGTAATATGAACTGTCATTTCGCTTCAATAATACACAGATGTAAGATTAAATTCATCTGACTAATCAGGTAGATAATCCAAGTGTATTAAACCATAGTATCAGAAATCGGAATAATAACTGTCAAATAATTTCCAGCAAATCATCAAGAATCTCAATCCACTCAAGCTCAAACTCATGTGTAAGTTCAGGCATTTTCTGTCCGGCTTTATTGTACCAGTATTCAGCA
This sequence comes from Ignavibacteria bacterium, assembly GCA_026417195.1. Lineage (GTDB taxonomy): Bacteria > Bacteroidota > Ignavibacteria > Tepidaquicellales > OLB5 > JAOADS01. The sequence continues at coordinate 4,974 of JAOADS010000060.1, forward strand.
TTTATAATATCACCTTCTTTTCTGTGAAGATATGCATGGATTCTTGCAGCATAATCTGAATTCATGCTTTGCACTATTTCATGTGCCTTATGCCACTCACCTTTCGCGTCATGCCAGAGAGCTGTAAGGAGAGGATGTAATCCATGCGGAGGAGAAGAGCATTTCACAGATTCCAGGAATTGCTTTTTATTCATTTGCTTTTCTTGCCGGTAATGATTTGAAAAACTCCCATATAGTTTCCGTTGCATTAAAATCCATACATGTTTTGCCTACTATAATTTTCGGAAGATACTGCTTTGCACCGGGCCAGGTGTGGCCACCTCCTTTTATTTTAATCAGAACAACTTCTGAGTTGTCATTGCATCTGTAATAAATATATCTCTCAGCAGTACATCCATCATCTGTATCTTCATCATCCACTTTCTCAATCTTAACAGAGTTCTGACAGCCATTGTTTCGGGACCAGATTTTTATAGTTTCATCTGTGGAAATACTCCTGCCTCTTTTTGTATTTTCTCCGAAACCTATATCTCCTCCTTCATATTTCACAAGGGGATCTTTTGTCCCGTTTATCAAAAGAAGCGAAACCGGATACTCCGTTCTGAAATCCTTTGCATAATCCTCGGGAATGCTTGCGGTTACGGGTGCAACAGCAAGTATTCTGTGAGATAATTTATAGGCAAGATATATTGAAAAGAACCCCCCGTTTGACATCCCTGCGGAAAATATCCTGTTAGTATCAACTGAATATGATTTAATCAGTGTATCAAGTAACATCGATATAAACTTCACATCATCATGATCGGGTAAATTCTCACCTTTTCTTCCGTCTGACCAGTTCTTGTCAAGTGATTCAGGATAAACTACTATAAAATTTTCCTTATCTGCCAATCCGCTAAATCCTGTGTAGTTTTTTATTTGTTCGGCAGAACCTCCACCGCCATGAAAAACCATAACAAGAGAATACTTTACTGAATTCTGATAATTTCTGGGAAGATGAAGTATATATTTTCTCACATAGCCGTCAACTGTAATTTCTTTACTCAATTGCTGGGCAGAAACAGACATTACTGCTAAAACTAAAGTAAGAACAATTTTCATATTTTCCTGTTGAAACCTTTTTGATAAATTTTCGCTTGTAAAATATAAATAATTGACTTCATATAATGTCAAATAATAAATCACAGTCATTTAAAAACATAGCAATGTTTCCGCTGGAAATTATTGTTCTGCCCGGGGAAATGAGGTATCTCCATATTTTTGAGGAACGTTATAAAAATCTTTACAATGATGTTCAGAAAAAGGGCGGTTACTTTGTAATTCCGTTTTATTTTCAGGGAAAGCTTTTTGACACTGGTTCGCTGGTTTACATAGAAAAGACTCTCAACATCTACAAATCAGGAGAAATAGACATCACGGTGAGAGGTGCTGAATTGGTAAACATCAATAACTTCAACGGCAGCGGTAAAAGGTTATATCCCGTAGGTGATGCGGAAACTGAGTCTTTAAAAGAGGTATCATTATCTGAAAGAACTGAGGAAGTCTTCAGGAAATATTTATCCCTTATGAAATATAACGACAATCAGATCAGCATGGATTTGTTCACGGTATTAAGATTCCTGAAATTAAATGATATAGAGAAGTTTTACGTTGTACGTCTGAAAAACAGTGAAACAATAAACAGGACGTTAATTAATTTCCTCAACCTGAAGTCTCTGCTTGTAAAACAGTATTCAGTCTTACAGGACAATTATAGCCTTAACTGAAAACTAGTTGCTCTGCTTATAAAATTTTTCCCACATTTCCTGTGCATGTTCAAGGAAAACCTCAGGAGCATTTTTAAAAGCATTATCTGGATTTCCTTCACCTCCGAGTTTCTCTCCGTTAAACTCAAGCAACATATTCCCTCTTATAGCATACTTATTTTTACCCTCGTGCATAATTAATTTCAGCCCTTCAGGTGAGACATCGCCCCTGCAAGATATTCTGTAAAGGAAAGTTGATTCCCCTGTTCCGTTATTATCAACATCAGTTATACCCAGGGAACCGTTTATAT
>JAOADS010000061.1 GCA_026417195.1 Ignavibacteria bacterium
CGGTGGCGCTGGTCTCAGGGCAGCAGTTGAAATCCCGAAAGAATATTCCTGTGCTGTAATATCGAAAGTATTCCCTACGCGTTCACATACAGGGACAGCACAGGGAGGAGTGTGTGCAGCACTTGCCAATGAAGAAGATGATTCCTGGCTTAATCATGCATTTGATACTGTTAAAGGCTCTGATTACTTAGGTGATCAGGATGCTATTGAAATCATGTGTCAGGATGCTCCCCGTGCTATAATAGAACTTGAACACATGGGTATGCCTTTTTCCAGAACAAAGGACGGAAAAATCGCACAAAGGAGATTCGGCGGCCATACAAAACCTGAAAACCCGGCAGATCCTTATTCAAAAAGAATACCAGTTAAACGCTCATGTTACTCTGCAGACAGAACTGGACACGTTATGCTTCAGACACTTTATGAAAACTGTATTAAAAATCAGGTAAAGTTTTTCTCTGAATATTTCCTGACTGACTTGATTATTGAAGACGGTATTTGCAAAGGTTTGGTTGCTATTGACATGGGAACTTCCGAGATTCACTTATTCCATGCAAAAGCAGTTATGTTTGCAACGGGAGGCTATGGAAGAATCTACAGAATAACATCAAATGCACATGTCGGTACGGGTGACGGATGTGCCCTGGTTTATCAGAAAGGACTCCCTCTGGAGGATATGGAATTTTACCAGTTTCATCCTACAGGCCTGTGGAGGCTTGGCATACTTGTTTCCGAAGCTGCAAGAGGTGAAGGCGGTATATTGAGAAATAATAAAAATGAGCCGTTTATGGAAGTCTATGCACCAACTGTAAAAGACCTTGCACCAAGAGATATGGTTTCAAGAGCAATTATTTCTGAAATCAGGGCTGGCAGAGGAATTTTAGGATCAGATGGCACATATTACATCAATCTTGATCTAACACATCTTGGCAGGAAAATAATTGATGAAAAGATTCCTGAAATTACCGGCTTTGCAAGAACTTATCTTGGAGTTGAACCTACAAAGGAATGTGTTCCAATACAGCCAACTGCACATTATGCCATGGGCGGAATACCTACGAACTACAACACAGAAGTATTATCTGATACAAAGGGTAATATTGTAAAAGGTTTCTATGCAGCTGGTGAATGTGCATGTGTTTCAGTTCACGGAGCAAACAGACTGGGAACGAATTCACTTTTAGATCTCGTAGTCTTCGGAAGAAGAGGCGGCAAGACAATAACTGAATTCCTTAAAACTGCGGAGTTCAGCGAATTCAATTCCAACCCTCAAGAAAAGACTCGGGAAATGATTGAGACACTTTTCTCACAGAATGGCAATGAAAAGGTTTCTGCAATAAGGCGGGAACTTCAGGAAAACATGATGGAACTCTGCGGAATATTCAGAAACGAAAAAGACCTGATTAAAATGAAAGAGTTAATCAGTGAATATAAGGAAAGATATAAAAATATCACCGTTCAAGATAAAAGCAGGGTGTTTAACACTGACCTGCTTGAAACAATTGAACTGAAAAATCTCATAGATATTTCCGAAGCAGTAACCGAAAGCGCACTTAACAGAACCGAATCCAGGGGAGCCCATACAAGAGAAGACTATCCTGAAAGAAAAGACACTGAATGGATGAAGCACACATTTATCACCAGATCTGAGGATAACAGGTTAAACATAGATTATAAGCCTGTAGTCAAAACCCGTTTTGAACCTATGGAAAGAAAATATTAGGTTCACTCAACTTATATTCCCGAGAACTTATTTTAGTAAAGATGCAGGTAAAGTTTAAAATACAGAGATACAATCCAGAAAAAGATAACCAACCCAGATGGCAGGAATTTGTTATAGAAGCATCAGAGAACATGACTGTTCTCGACTGCCTTCACAAAATCAAATGGGAGCTTGACGGTAGCCTTTCATTCAGACGATCATGTGCTCACGGGATCTGTGGCTCTGACGGAATGAGAATTAACGGGAAGAACCGCCTTGCATGTTCAACACTTCTGAAAGACATCAATACATCCAAGCCTGTGGTTATAGAACCTCTGCCGGCTTTACCGATAATCAAAGACCTTGTGCTTGACATGACTGATTTTTATGAAAAATATAAAGCTGTAAAACCCTATCTTATAAATAACACTCCTCCGCCTTCAGATAGCGAGCGTCTTCAGTCAAACGAAGATGCTGAAAAACTATTTGAATCAGCTAAATGTATCCTTTGTGCATGTTGCACTACAAGCTGTCCGTCAACCTGGAGCAATGAAAATTACATAGGACCTGCAGCTTTACTTAAAGCTTACAGGTTTATATTTGACACAAGAGACGAAGCAGCTGATGAAAGACTGGATATCATAGACACTCCGGATGGCATATGGAGATGTCATACTATATTTAATTGCATTGAATCCTGCCCTAAGGAAATCAATATCACATGGCATATCTCACAACTGAAAAAGAAATTGTCGTCTCGCGAAATATAGTTTTACAGTTATCAGTAATCAGGAAAAAAATCTATCTTAAAATTTTTTAAATGCTTCAGGAATTTGCTGAAAGTAAAATCAGAAATTACCAGTTGCTTGTTGAATTTCATGCAGGCAGGATATCAAGAGAAAATTTATTGTCCTCAGAACTTCCGCCATATATTTTAAATTTCTTCAGGAACTACACTACTAACGAAAATTATCCTCTAAATAAAAACCTCTTTGACGACATACTTCGTAAGGCTGTTATATTTAACATAAACCACATCATAAAACCATGTAACACAATTCTTAAATTTCTTTTCGGAGAAGTTGAAAGCAGGCAATCTGATTTCATAGCTCATCGTCTCAGCTATTTTGAATTCTACGGATATTATACAGAAACGATTCTGAGATTAACTACAAGTGAGTCCATTATTACTAGAGAAACCATTGAAGAGCTCCTGAGCAACATCAACAGCAAAATTTATGAAGAAATATCTTCTGATGACGGAAAAAATTCAAGAGGAAACCTTATTAAACTTCTCTTTTATTTCTTTTGTGAGTCTGGACAAACCAAAAACCTTCTTATACCAACTAAAGTACTTTCAGACTTTCTGAAAGATAAAGGTTTTAATGAACTGGCAGAGAAAGCTGATTCATTTTTCTCAAGGGAAATATATTTTCAGGAAGCCGTTGAGCTTATCAATCCCCTTAAAAAGAAACCCCCTCCTGCTGAATCCTCAGTGGACATAACAGAAGAAGAAGTAATTGAAATTGTAAAGAAAGCTAAAGCTGACCTTATGAATCAGGAATCGTCTGATAAAGATATAGGCAAAACCTTTGTTAAGAACTTTAAAGAAAAATCTGAGCCTTTTATAAAAAATAAAAACCAATATGTTTCAGAGAACTATTCTGAAGAACTGATTTTTGCTGCAAAACTAAATGAAATATCAGAATCAATTAACAGGCAGCCGGAAATATCAGATAGTGAAAAAAAATTAAAATTAATAAATGAACTCTTCTGTGAGGAAACATATCGTAAAAGGATAATTAAAAAGATTTTTAGTAAAAATCATGATTTATTCTTAAAAACTGTCTCTGATTTAATAAATACTGAAAACTGGAACTCTGCCGTAAAAATTATTGAGAAAATCTTTGAAACTGCAAAGGTAAATTATTTATCGGATGAAGCTGTTAAGTTTGTTGATATAATGGAATCTTACTTTGAAAACAGAAGGTAACCATGTTCGTTGACAATGTAAAAATCAGAATCAGAAGTGGTGACGGAGGAAATGGATGTGTAAGTTTCAGGCGTGAAAAATATGTACCGAAAGGAGGACCTAACGGAGGAGATGGCGGCAAGGGCGGAGACGTAGTATTTAAAGCTGATGATTCACTTAATACTTTGATAGACTTTCGCTTTAAAAAAATTTTCAGGGCTGAAAACGGAAAACACGGGCAGGGTGGAGACAAAACAGGCAAAAGCGGAAAAGATCTGGTAATAAACGTACCTTGCGGAACAATAATCAGAGAAGCTGAGTCTTCAGAGATACTTGCAGACTTAACTGAAAACGGTGAGATTTACATCGCAGCAAAAGGTGGAAGGGGTGGGAGGGGAAATGCAAGGTTTGCTACTTCAACCAATCAGGCACCAAGAACTGCTGAGCACGGAGAAAAAGGCGAAGAAAAGGAAGTAGAACTGGAGCTTAAACTCATTGCAGATGTCGGGCTTGTGGGTTTACCAAATGCAGGAAAATCTACTCTTATTTCCAGAATATCAGCCGCGAAACCTAAAATTGCAGACTACCCATTTACAACTCTTGAACCAAATCTTGGTATAGTGAAATATAAAGATTTTCAGAGTTTTGTTGTAGCAGATATTCCGGGGCTTATAGAGGGTGCTCATCTCGGTAAAGGTCTTGGTATTAAATTCCTCAGACATATTGAGAGAACCAAAGTCCTTGTGTTTCTAATAGATGCTTCGGAAATCTTATTTAAAGAAAACAAAACACTTGATTATGACATACTGATAGCCGAACTGAAGAGTTATGACAAAAAGCTTCTTAAAAAACCCAGAATAATATGTTTCACAAAAACAGATGTTTTAAGCGATAAAGAGAAGAAATCTCTTGATAAAATAAAATTCAGAACCGAAGAGATGAAAACCCCTGTTCTGAAAATATCATCACTGAATGGTGAAGGACTTGAAAAACTAAAAGATGAGATCTGGTATAAATTAAAAGAATGAAAAAACCAAACATACTTGTATCCAATGATGACGGAATAGAAGCTCCAGGGCTTGTAAATTTAGTTTCAGAGCTGAAGAAATTTGCAAATGTTTTTGTATCAGCACCGTACAGACAGCAGAGTGCAGTTGGACATTCAATAACCATTTTTTATCCTATCAGGGCTCATGAACACTATATCAACGGTGAATTTTTCGGTATGGCTGTGGACGGAACACCAGCTGATGCCGTTAAAATAGGGGTCCTGAATTTTTATAAAGAAGTTAAATTTGATCTTGTTGTATCAGGCATAAATCACGGTTCAAATACAGCAATAAATATAATTTACTCAGGTACTGTTTCAGCAGCAACAGAAGGGACTATATTGGGAATACCATCTATGGCAATTTCACTAAATACATTTGAAAAAGCTGACTTCCTTGAGCCATCAGCTATGGCAGCCTCGCTGATAAAAGATATCTGGGAAAATCATCAGTTGATAACCAGTAAGAAAATTCTTCTGAACATAAATATTCCTAATGTCAGAACAGAAGAAATAAAAGGTGTTATTGTAACCAAACAGGGAAAATCTTACTGGGAAGACTCATTTGAAGTGAGATCAGATCCTAACGGAAGGGATTACTACTGGCTTACAGGTAAAATGGAAATACTTGACGAGTCAGAAGAATACGACATTGCGGCAGTAAGGAAAAATTATATTTCAATCACTCCCCTCCATTATGACTTAACAGACTATGAAGTTTATAAAGAGATTAAGAACCTGAAATTTAAAATTTAAGGAAAATGGGAAATATAATCACAGTTGAATATAAGAGTAATGTATTAAAAGAAAATCCGCTTAAGGATCCATATAAAAGAGATATCTATATTTATTTACCTGATTCTTACTACAGAACAACTAAACGATATCCTGTAGTATATCTTCTCTCAGGTTTCACCGGTTACGGTGCTTTAAATATGAACCTTTCACCTTACAGTGAAAATATCAAAGAGCGGCTCAATAGACTTATTAAAACAAGGAAAATCCGTGAAATGATAGTGGTTATGCCGGACTGCTTCACGAAATACGGAGGATCTCAGTACGTAAATTCATCTGCAACTGGTAGGTATGAAGATTATGTGATCAGGGAAATAGTTAGTTTCGTTGACAAAGGTTTCAGAACAATACCCGAACCGGATTTCAGGTGTATAATGGGGAAATCTTCCGGCGGTTTCGGTGCTATGTGGCTGGGAATGAGGCATCCTGATGTTTTCGGGCTTATGGCATCACATTCAGGTGATTCAGCATTTGAATACTGTTACATGAAAGATTTCCCGGACTTCATAATACAGATTCAGAACTACGGTGAAGCTCATCAGGCAGTAAGGAACTTCATCAGAACACAGATAAACAAAAAACAGCCTAAACCAAGAGACTTTCATAACATACTTAACATCATAGGAATGTCTGCCTGCTACTCCCCTAATCCCAATGGAAAATTTTATAACTTTGATCTGCCATTTGATATATATTCAGCCGAGATTATTCCGGAAATATGGAATAAATGGCTAAGGTTTGATCCGATAAGACTTGTTGATAAATACAAAGATAATCTGAAGAAACTTAAACTGATATTTGCTGACTGCGGAATAAGGGATGAATTTCATCTCCAGGCGGGAACAAGGATCTTTTGCTCAAAACTTAAAAAGTACGGTATAAACTTCATTCATGAAGAATTCAATGACGGACACATGAACATACAATACAGATATGACACTAGCCTGCAGGTTATATCGGAACACTTTGCTAAATAATGGTATTCAAAGACTATTTTTCATCCCATGCCGGAGAATATGCAAAATACAGACCTGTTTATCCGGAAAGACTGTTCAGCTATCTTGCTGAATTGACGGAACGAAACGAGCTTGCATGGGATTCAGCAACAGGAAACGGACAAGCTGCCTTAGGTCTTGTTCCTTATTTCAGAAAAGTGATTGCTACGGATGCAAGCGTTTTCCAGATAGAAAATGCCTTCAGGCATCCTAAAATAATTTACATGGTTACACCATCAGAGTCCACTCGTATTAAGTCAGGTTCAGTTGATCTGATAACCGTTGCTACTGCTATACACTGGCTACAGCTTGATAAATTTTACATAGAAGTAAAGAGAGTTGCACATAGAAATGCAGTAATTGCAGTATGGAATTATTTCAATTCCTCTATTACACCTGAAATTGATGAAGTAATTGAAGACTTTTCTGAAAATATGCTATGCGAGTTCTGGCCACCTGAAGCAAGGAAAGTAAAAAACTTTGAGGAAAATATTTATTTCCCTTTTAAAAGAATTGAATGTCCGGAATTTTTCATGGAACATGAGTGGAATCTGAATGACTTTATGAATTATCTTTCCACATGGTCATCAGTTCAGAAGTATATGAAACTGAAAGGATTAAACCCCTTGAAATTAATTTATGACAGATTAGTCAGACTCTGGGGAAATCAAAATGCAGTAAGAAAACTGTCATGGAAACTTGAGATGAAAGTAGGAAAGGTGGAATAATTCAGTCTTCAAAAAGGAAATATAGAAGGAAACTAAAACTTACCTGAAAAACTCCCATTGATATTCCGCTGATTATATCATATTTCCTCTTCCTTTTCAGAATTTCAGAGTCTCCACTTTGTTCATATGCCTCTCTGTTTTGAATTGAAAGTTTCTTGAAATAATAAGCTGAAAAACCGGATGATATTGCAGCAAGGGATGAAATCACAATAGGGAAAATCTTCCTCGGAGACGAAAAGTAATCTGACTTATTTTCCATAACCAGCTTTATCCTTATAGCTGATCTGAGCGGCTTGAGAAGGTAATCTCTCTTTATAGTTTCGGGGGAATAGAAACTCTCAGATAGCTCTGTGAACCCTTTTAATCTCAAGGTTAGGGTTTTAGGGAAAACTGTATCTCTCCAGAGAAAATATAGGGGAGTTGAACCTATATATTCACCATCAAGAAAAACCTCAGCGTTCTGAGGCTGCGAATTTATAAGATTGTAATTGATCCGAAGTGAGTCAGACTGAGAGTATAAGAAATAATCAAAAAATATCAGAAAGATAAATAAAAAAATTTTCATACTAATTTCGTTTATCTGAAAAACAGTAAAGTATATTATCTGCGGTAACAAACAGATAGTTCTTCCAGACCACCGGAGTTGTGCGTGACTTATTTTCAAGTCTGTAACTCCACAATAAATCTCCGCTTGATGCACTTAAACAGTAAAGATACGAATCAAAGGAAGTTATATATAACACATCTCCGGAAATACAAGGTGAAGCGGTAATAACGCCCCTGCAACTAAATTTCCAGTTAAGCCCGCCACTGGCTTTGTTAAGCGAATAAACACTACCATCAACACATCCGAATATAACTGAATTATTGAAAACTCCAGAGCCTGATATAATTTTTGACCCAGTGTTGTACTTCCATAATACTGAACCATCGGTGAGATTTAAAGCATAATAAACAGAATCTTCACTACCTATATAAACAACTCTATCGTCAATCATCGCATTGCAGTAAACAGCACCATTTGTCTGAAATTCCCATAAGAGTTTTCCGTTTTCAAGATTAAGACAAAATACAGTGCCCTTTGCATTGCCAAAGACAACCAACGAGTCTGAAATTGCACAGCTGGAATTTATCAGTGAGCGGCTTTCAAATTTCCATAACATCTTACCATTACTTACATCCACTTTATAAAACTTTCCGAGAAGATTACCGAAAAAAATGTTGCCATTGTAATAGATTGGCGAAGACTGTATATCTCCGTAGTGTTTTCTCCATTTAATAAGAGAGTTCTTTACATCATAAGATATAAGACTATACCTTTTATCTCCGGCAAAAGCCAGTATAAGCTCATTTCCCAGAATAACAGGTGCAGTCTGTGCATCTTTACCGAGAAAATTAAGCGAACCTATTTTACCACCACTTGAAATGTCTATCGAATAAAGATACCCCTGCATTGCGTTTACAAAGACGACAGCATCCGCTACAGTAATCGAATTTTTTCCTGTTCCTCCGTCAAGATTGTATTCCCACCAGAGATATAAAGGAGGATTCAGTATGTAGGCTGATACGTTGTTCTGATATATATTTCCTCCGCACATCAACCAGTCACTTTCCGAAATCCTTACATCCTTATCCACCTTTACACCTGAACAGGAACCAATCAAACAGAAAAGTAAAGGAATTATACAGAGTCTTTTTATCAAAATAACAATCAAAAATTTATCAAAATAAAAAAGAGGCAGAAATTAATGTTTCCGCCTCCTTTGGTAAAGAACGGACAGAAAGATTTACTTTATAAGTATCATCTTTCTGGTATCCGCAAAATCTCCGGAATTCATCCTGAGAAAATAAATCCCGCTTGAAAACTTTTCTGCATTCCAGAGGACTTCATATTTACCAGGATTCAGTTTCTGATTAACCACTACAGCAATTTCTCTGCCTGTAACATCAAAGACAGATATTTTCACAACTTCACCAGCGTCAGGCACATCAAACCTTATTTTAGTTGTAGGATTAAATGGATTCGGATAGTTGGCACCTAATGCAAATCTCTGCGGGATCTCGTTTGAAATTACTTGAATACCGATAGGACCTCTTACAAGAGTAACCAGAAGTCCGTTCGATGACTGAAGTGAGTCTAGTCCGTTATATGCCCATCCTCTCCAAACACAGCGGACAGAATCACCGCTGGTTCCCATAATAAGAGCTAATGAGTCTAATATATTCCTTGAAACGGAAATCACTGTATCTGAACCATTGGAATTACTTTGAAAAGTGTAAACAGTTGTTGTACCGATTTTCTGTATTTTCCATTTATATCTGACCAGAGGATTAGTTGAACTTCTCTGCCAGATGAAATCCACACGGGATGTATCTCCTGATGAAACACTTAATCTTGTATTATTGGGGGGTAACAGAGAGAGAAAAGTATTCATTTGAGGACCTCTTACCCTTATATATGCTGTCTTGGCAAGAGAGTCCGAGCCGTGTGAATTAGAAACTCTCAGTCTTACTGTATAAACTCCCGGGTTAGGATATGTTATAGTTGGGTTCTGCAAATTTGAACTTGAAGGATTTCCGCCGGGAAAAGACCAGTTCCAGCTTGTAGGTATTCCGGCAGACATATCACGGAAATTAACTGTCTGTCCATACATAACTGATAAACTGTCCGCCCTGAAAGCACATATGGGAACTCCGCTGACAGGAGTTGCACCGTTGGATGACTGAATAGGAAAACGTGGACCGGCAAGTGCTGAATTCATTCTGGTTGACTGTCCCTGAGTAAATATGTTCATACAACCGTCATCTGTGTAATCCATATAATTCATAAACATGTCACCGTGAGGATTACTTGTGTTACAGGAATTAGGTCTGTGTGGAAACACGGGACATCCGTAATTTTCATCCTGCTGAACCGGAGTATCTCCAATAAGATCGTTTCCGCAATAACTGTCTCCCCATATGTGATATAGCCACAACCAGTGACCTACTTCATGTGTTGAAGTTCTGCCTTTATTATAGGGAGCTGATAAAGTTCCTATTCTTCCGAAATAATTATAGCCAACTACAACTCCATCTGTTGAAGGCGGACCCCCGGGGAACTGTGCAAATCCAAGAAGTCCCCCACCTAAATTACATACCCAAATGTTAAGATATCTGTCCCTGTCCCAGGCATCTCTTCCTCCGCTTGCGGTAAACTTCACTGCATTGTTAGTGAACTGAGTAACATTTGTATAGGTCCTGGTTATTCCAATTGATGGATTTCCATTTGGATCTCTGGCAGCAAGTCTGAACTCAATGTCGCAGTCAGCACCAAGGGGTTTAAACGGTGCTGGTGTGTTAACAGTATCTGCATTCCGTCGCCTGAAGTCTTCATTTAAAACATCAATCTGTGAATAGATCTGATCATCTGATATGTTTTGTATAGGAAGATTCCACACAACATGAACAACAGTGGGAATTATAATCAAACCTTCTGGTTTAGAACTGTAATGTTTTTTAATATATTCTTCTGCATACTTCTCAAGTTCCTGTAACCTTTGTTTGTAAGAAGGATCCTCTATAAACAGCTGGTTCATATATTCAGTGGTCCCGCACTTGGGTTTTAAATTATCTGGGCTTATGACATTGTATTCCCCTGATCCAGAGTGTCCGGAAAATACGAAAGCTAAAAAAGAAACTCCGAAAGGTAGTGAAATGAATTTAAAGACAGTTTTCAAATTCATAATTGATATATTAAGTTGTAGTTTATTTCAGTAAAGTCATTTTTCGTATTTCGCGGAATCCTTCAGTTTCAAGCATGTAAAAGTAAACACCACTCGAAAGACCTTCTGCATCAAAGGTAATCTCATGATTTCCGGATCCCTTAGCCCCATCAAATAAAGTTTTAACCAATCAGGGAGATTTACTTCGCTTACTTCGTTATATGTCTTCATTGACAGCGGGTGATGTAAGTAACAAAAAAGAGGATGAGACAAAAG
>JAOADS010000062.1 GCA_026417195.1 Ignavibacteria bacterium
CATTATATCAGGTAAGTTTTTCATACGTAGGACAAAGCAGAGGAGATTACAGGAGTTTAAGCAGTTTCGTTTATGAGTTTGCCGGCATAGGAGGTGGCGATTATCTGCCGATAGTTTTTTTCCCTCTTCCGGTTTCATATCAGTCAGTTGACCTGAATACTGAAATCAATCTTTCCAAGAACCTCTCTTTGTTCATTGAAGGAGCTTTGAGTGATATTGACAGAAACTTACTTTCTGATAATGATGATACTAATAACAGAGGCGGTGCTGTTAATTCTTCACTTGTGTTTAGCACCGGTAAATTAAAATTAGGAAATATTAATTTAGGTGAAAGCAGTTTTTATATAAGGCAAAAATATGTCAACAGACTTTTCAGTGCTGTTGACAGACTGAATAAGGTTGAATATGACAGAGTCTGGGATATTCAGGACAGTCTCCAGCTTACGGAAGTAATTACCGAAGCCGGATTTTCTGTGAAACCGGGGGATTTATTTTCAATAAACACATCAGCAGGAAGAATTAAAAGAGGAGAGTTTTTCAACTCACTAAGGGCTTCGCTTGAAACCGGTTTCAGGGGTGGTTCTCACACTCTGCCTGATATCAGATACCGTGCTGATTACATTTCAAGCAGAGATCAGTCTCTTGATTACAGAGGAAGATGGCTGAGGCAGAATGCAACTTTTGAATATAAACTCAAACCATCAACACGTAATGAGAATTATATTCTTACTATTGATTTTAACTCTGAAGATAAACAGAGCAGGTCTCTTTCAGCTGATACAACCAGACCGGGAAGTTTCAGGTTCTGGCAGTTGAGTCCGGGAGTGTTCCTGTTAAATCTTTTTAATTTTGATTTATCATACAGATTTACATACCGATCAGACGATATGAACAGATCGGGTGTTGTCCAGAAAGAGTCTTCATCTTTAACACACGGTGCGGGAATAAAATATAAAGATGATTTTATCTCTTCATCCTTTGATCTAACTGTTTTTGACAGGAGATATTCAGATTTATTTAAAAGTCTCGGTTATGGTAACACAAGAACTATTCTTGTTTCTTCACAATCCAATCTCTGGTTTTTTGAAAGGGGAGTGAATTCTGATTTCTTTTATAAGGTTACAAGTGAACGGACAGCGAGACTTGAAGCTGTTTTCATAAAGGTTCCTCAGGGACAGGGGAATTACAGATATACCGGAGATATAAACGGGAACGGAATACAGGATGAAAATGAATTTGTACTTGTGAACTTTGACGGTGATTATATCAGGATACTCAGGCCAACAGATCAGCTTTTCCCTACAACCGACCTTCAGGCATCAGTTTCTCTGAATATTCTACCTTCCAGGATACTTGGAAGCAAAGGAGGTTTCATCAGAGAATTCATGAAAAATCTTACCTTTGATACCTATCTTGCAGTGTCCGAAAAAAATAAAGATCCGGAACAAAGCAATGTTTATCTTTTAAGGTTCAGAACTTTCCAGAACGACTCAAATACAATTAACGGAATTTCAACAATTCAGCAGGACGTGGGAATTTTTGAGACTAACCGTTTATTTGGTATCAGGCTGCGTTTCATACAAAGAAGGGGAATGGCTCAGTATTTTTCAGGAAATGAAAAGTTTCTTAACATAGACAGAACTGCGAGATTAAGATTATCGTTTACGGAAGATCTTGCACTGATTACTGATTACACATCATCCCTGTCAAGAAATATCGCCGGAGCAGTACCCGTGAGGAACTGGAATATAAATACATCTCAGCTCGGTTCCGAGATGATATATAAACCCGTTGTTTCCCTTGAAGCTTCATTTAAAGCTGAGCTGAAAAGGGCAAAAGATAGTTATCCCGTGAAAGTTACAAAGGCTGATATTAATTCCCAGATTTTAAGAATGACGTATCTAATCGGAACATCCGGAAGCCTCAGGGCAGAGATATCAAGGAATGAAGTTGTTCTTTCAAGCGAGCCGTTCTTCATTCCGTTTGAACTTACAAAAGGACTTGCTCCGGGGAGAAGTTACTTCTGGAGTCTTACTGTTGATTACCGTATTACTAATTTTATTCAGGCTCTGCTTAATTATACAGGAAGGGCTGAAAATAAATCCAGGGTAATTCATACGGGCAGTGCGGAAGTGAGGGCATATTTCTGATGAGGAAACTCAGTCATGATGAAATAGGGAAAAAAAGAATTCCGTTTGAGGAAATAAAAAAAATTAAAAGACATCCTATCTATGTGCTTTGTGACAATATACGCAGCATTTATAATGTAGGTTCAATTTTCAGAACTTCAGATGCAGCTATGATTGAAAAACTTTACCTTACGGGTTATACTCCGCATCCGCCGAGACCTGAGATTGAAAAAGTAGCTCTTGGTTCAACTGGATCAGTTCCATGGGAATATGTTGCTGATCCGTTGAGTGTTATTAAAGACCTGAAACGAAGAGATGTTAAAATAGCAGTACTTGAAATTACAGATGAAGCGAGGAATTATACAGAAGTGTCTGAAGATGAATTTCCGCTCTGCCTTGTTCTCGGTAATGAGCTAACCGGAGTTTCTTCCCCGCTTATAGCCGAAGCAGATTTTGCTCTTGAAATACCTCAGTACGGATATAAGCATTCAATTAATGTCTCCGTTGCCTACGGAATAGCCGTTATGGAACTTGTAAGAATATACAGAAATCAGGGATAGACTTTCACTCCGCCTAAATATGTTTCACTGACTTTTACATCAGCCAGTTCTTCCGGTTTCATTTCAAAGATGTTATCTTCAGGTATTATGAAGTCTGCCACTTTACCCTTGCTTATGCTGCCTAAATTATTTTCATTGTGGTTTGCATAAGCATTGTTGATTGTATAACATTTCAGAGCTTCATCAAGTGTAAAACTATATTCCGGATAGAAATTATATCTTGTTACGGCAAGTCTGATGTTTTCAAACGGATTTAACTCTGCTATCGGGAAATCTGTTCCGAAACAAAGAATGGCTCCGTAATCTACAAGTAGTCTGTAATTATGAGTGAATTTCTGTATTTCAGCGGGGAGTTTACTTTTTACAGCTTCTATGTCATATTTCAGATGTACGGGCTGAACAGATGCAATTACTCCTGTTTCAGCAAAACGCGGATAATCTTCTTCCCTGATGTGCTGTGAATGTTCTATTCTGTGACGCAGTTTTTTTGTACCGGGAAGTGAGGAGTAAAGATCAAGTGTTTCCTTTACTGCAAGATCTCCTATTGCGTGAATTTTTATCTGCATTCCTTCTTTATCAATAAGTCTTGCTGTTTCCTGAAGCTCACCGGACTTTACGGTTTCAGTCCTGTATCCGTTGTGATTTTTAAATCTGTAATTCACACTGAAAAGTGCAGTCTCTGAACCTAATGCTCCGTCCCAGAATCCCTTAAACCCTTTTATTGAAAAAAAATCTTCAGGAATGTTCTCCGTAATTTTTCTTAGCTGATTAAAATCTCTGAATGTATTTACAGGCAGATATGAAGCTATTCTTAAGTTAAGCATTCCTCTTTCATAAGCTTTGCTGAAAACTTCAAGGTCCTCAGGAAGTGTAATATCACTCACTGAAGTGATGCCAAGTGAATGCATATGTTTTATGCAGTCTTTAAGTGCATCAAGTTTATGTTCAGTGTCTGGTTCAGGTATTTTTGAAACGACGTAATTCAGTGCTTTCTCCCTTATCAGACCGGTTGGTAGTCTGTTTTTAAGTTCAATTTCATCTTCACTGAATTCACCGAGCCTTTGGTAAATACCGCTTGATTTTAATGCGGAAATATTGCACAATGCTGAATGATAATCGTAGTTTATAAGTATCATCGGAATGTCATCACAGAGATCATCTCCGTTAATATCTCCTAAAACGTTTATGTTAAGGTTTACTCCGATTATCCAAGGGAATGAATTTTTCATACGGAATTCATTTAATCGGTTCATTAGGTCGCTGATTCCTTTCACATCTTTACAGTCAAGATTTTTACGCATGACTGAACCTTTGATTAGATGAACATGTCCGTCAGTGAACCCCGGAATTACAAGTCTGCCGTTAAGATCAGTGATTTCATCATAATTATTTTTAACCGAATGAGCTTCCTGATCTGAACCGGTAAATGAAAATTTCCCCTCCGTTATACCGAAAGCCTGAATTGATGAACCGTCATACTGCCATACTTTACCGTTTATGAATAAGTGAGATTTCAGCGGTGTTCCTCCTTGAGGTCCCTTGTCATTAATTCTTCAGTGGCTGCGTGAGGATTTTTGTTTTCAAAAAGCATTTTGTAAACCTGTTCAATTATCGGAACTTCCACTTTCAGATCCTTTGACAGCTGATGAACTGACTTTGCCGTTGCAACACCTTCAGCTACCATTTTCATTTCCGAAAGTATCTGCTTCAATTTCCTGCCTTTGCCGATTTCCTCTCCGACGTAACGGTTTCTTGAGAGCCTGCTCATACATGTTACTATCAGATCACCTATACCTGAAAGTCCCATAAATGTTTTCTCTTCTGCTCCCATTTTTACTCCAAGCCTTGTGATTTCCCTGATACCTCTTGTCATAATTGCAGCTTTCGTGTTATCACCGAATCCCGCACCATCGGCTATACCTGCAGCTATTGCGATCACGTTTTTCAAAGCACCTCCAAGCTCTACTCCCAGAACGTCTGAACTTCTGTAAACCCTGAAATGTCTGTTGGAAAAAACTGACTGAATGGTTTTTGCAACTTTAATGTCATAAGCTGCTGCAGAAACTGCTGTAGGTATGTTTTTTGCAACTTCCTCTGCATGCGAAGGACCTGACAGAACTGCTATGTTTCTTGTGGTGATTTTATGCAATACATCACTGATTATACCCGAAACAGTTAATAAGGTTTTGTTTTCAATTCCTTTTGAGACGCTAAGGATTATTTTACTCCTTAAATCTTTCTCAGCAAGAGGTTCAATCACTTTCCTGATAAACTGAACAGGTGTGGAAATTACTATTAGTTCAGCATTTTCTGCTGCTTCCTCTATATCATTTGATATTTTTATCTTTTCCGAGATCCTGATACCGCGGAGATAATAAAAATTTTCCCTGTATTCCTTGAGTGTGTGAGCATATTCAGGGTTGAATTCCCATAGGGTAACGTTATGCCTGTTGCGGTTTAAAACTATACTTAAGGCTGTCCCCCAGCCACCAGCACCTAAAACTGAGATTTTCATAATGCAATTTATTTAATAATGTGGTTATTAGAAACGGAAAATATGTGACTAATGACTTAGTTTCAAAATCGTCAATGCTCTGAACATTATAGAGTTTTTTTTATATGAAATTATTATATTCCAGATAATCACTAACTTAAATCAAAAAGCCATGGAACAATTCACAAACCTTTATCAACTTTCAAAGACATTGAGATTTGAACTTGTGCCTGTTGGCAGAACTTTAGAACACATAGAAAAGAAAGGTATTTTAGATGAAGATGAAGAGAGGGCTCTTGATTATACAAAAGTAAAGAAAATTATTGATGGGTATCATAAGGATTTTATTGATATGGCTTTGCGTAATGCCCGGTTAATCGGATTAAATGAATATGAAACTCTTTACAGAAAGTCGGCCAGGAATGAAGATGAAGCAGAGAGGTTTGAAGAAATTAAGAATGATTTGCGGACACAGATTACGGAATGTTTTTCAAAAAATTCAGATAATGATATTCAGCAAAGATGGAAAAATATTTTCGGGAAGGAACTTATAAAGCTGGATTTGAAAAAGTGGGCAGATGATAACATGGATTTCCTGCTTGAGAAATTAAAAGATTATTTTACCGACAAAAATACTCTTTTGAAAACCATAGAAGAGTTTGACAACTTTACAACATATTTTACAGGTTTTCATGAAAACAGAAAGAATATGTATTCTAAAGAAGAAAAATCTACAGCAATTGCCTTCAGATTAATAAATCAGAACCTTCCGAAGTTTCTTGACAATATAATGATATATGAAAAAGCAAAAGAAGCAGGAATCGATTTCTCAGCTGTCAGTACAGAGATGGAGGAAATACTGAAAGGGATTACATTAGATGAGATTTTTAAAGTTGAATTTTATAATAAACTTCTCACACAAAGAGGGATTGATTTGTTTAATTATGTTGTTGGAGGGAAAGCTGAAGAAGGAGGCAAAAAAGTTAAGGGGCTAAATGAGTACATAAATCTTCATAATCAGAGAAATAACGATAGAAATAACAGAATTCCGAGATTAAAGCAATTGTATAAACAAATATTGAGTGACAGGACTTCCATTTCATTTATACCGGAGAAATATATTGATGACAATGAACTACTTGAATCTATTGAGAATTTTTACACATCAGAATTAATCAATCATAAAAAAGGCGATAATACGATTAATATAATTTCCGAGATTAAAAACTTGCTTCAGAACATCACTGAATATAATACAAATGGAATCTATGTGAATAACGGTGTTATGCTCACAAATATCTCACAGAAGATTTTCGGGAATTGGGGATATATACATAATGCCCTGAGAAATTATTATGATGTTATACATAATGAGACTAATTCAGAAAGTGTAAAGAGTTCAAAGAAATATGAGAAAGAAAAAGAAAGATGGATGAAACAAAAACAGTTTTCTGTAAAATTAATATCTGAGGCAATAAATGAATATGATAAGCAATCAGACAACTACAATAAAATTACTGAATACTTCAAAAATCTTGGTAGAATGTCAGTTGTGACTGAAGATGGAGTACGTGAAGAAATCCCTTCCCTAATTGATGGAATTTATAATAAATATAATGAGGTTAGAGATTTGCTGAATGTAGAATACCCTGAAGATAAAAATCTGATACAGGATAAAGTAAGTGTGGCATTAATAAAAAACTTTCTTGACAGTGTGCTAGAACTTCTTCATTTTATTAAAGCGTTGAAACTTCGTGAAGAGGTAAGCAATAAAGATGAAAATTTCTATGGTTGGTTTGATGAGCTCTATGATATTTTGGATGAAGTTATTCCTTTGTATAACAAAGTTAGAAACTATCTTACACAGAAACCTTACTCAACTGAAAAATTTAAACTTAATTTTGAGAACTCAACATTACTTGCCGGCTGGGATTTGAATAAAGAAGCTGATAATACTTGCGTTTTGCTGAGAAAGAAAATTAATGGAGATTATCTCTATTATTTAGGAATTATGGATAAAAGTCATAACCGTATTTTCAGGGATATTCCTGAATTGAAAAAAGGTGAAGAATGCTATGAGAAAATGATTTATAAGTTACTTCCCGGACCTAATAAAATGCTTCCTAAAGTATTCTTCTCAAAATCCAGGGTAGATGAATTTAAACCAAGCGAAGAGATAATGAGGAACTATGAAATGGAAACTCATAAGAAAGGGAAGAAATTTAATCTCGAACACTGCCACAAACTTATAGATTTTTTCAAGGAATCCATATCGAGACATGAAGACTGGAAGAATTTTAATTTTAAATTCTCACCTACTAGTTCTTATCAGGACATGAGTGATTTCTACAGAGAGGTTGCTGAACAGGGATATAAAATAAATTTTCAGGAAATTCCTTCGGCGTTTATCAATGAACTTGTGGATGAAGGCAAGCTATACCTCTTTCAGATTTACAATAAAGACTTTTCACCCCATAGCAAGGGGAAGCCTAACCTTCATACGATTTACTGGAAAGTGCTTTTTGATGAGAGAAATTTAAATGATGTTGTATTTAAACTAAATGGGGAAGCGGAAGTTTTTTATCGCAGGAAATCAATACAAGAATCAGAGAAAATAATTCACCCTGCTAATCAGCCTATTGAAAATAAAAATCCGGATAATCCTAAAAAGCAAAGCATGTTTGATTATGCATTGATTAAAGACAGAAGATATACTCTTGACAAATTCCAGTTTCACGTGCCCATAACCATAAATTTCAAGGCACGCGGCGGTGATAATATTAACTCTCTTGTTAATGAATATCTTAAAAATAACGAAGACGTAAAAATCATAGGTGTTGATAGAGGTGAAAGACATCTTTTGTATTTAGTGATGATAAATCAGAAAGGTGAAATTTTAAAACAGATGTCTCTCAATGAAATAATCATAGAATACCAAAACATTAATCTGCGTACTGATTACAGGCGTTTGCTGGATGAAAAAGAAAAGCAACGTGACAGAGCAAGAAGAGACTGGGGTACAGTTGAAAACATCAAAGAACTTAAAGAAGGATATCTGTCACAGATTATTCACGTAATTTCAAAGTTAATAGTTCAGAATAATTGCATTCTTGTGATGGAGGATTTGAACATCGGCTTCAAAAGAGGCAGACAGAAGGTTGAAAAGCAGGTTTATCAGAAATTTGAAAAGATGCTCATCGAAAAATTGAATTATCTTGTTTTTAAAAACAGTGACTGGGATGAAACAGGAGGTGCATTAAGGGGATTACAGCTAACAAGTAAATTTGATTCTTTTAAAAAGCTCGGAAAACAGAGTGGCTTTGTTTTCTATGTACCGGCTTCATATACAAGCAGGATTGATCCGGTAAGCGGATTTATAAATTTCCTTTACCCGAATTATGAAAGTATTGAGAGATCTGAAAAGTACCTGCAAAAATTTGACAGTATCAGATTCAACCCTGATAAGGAATGGTTTGAGTTTACTTTTGATTATGATAATTTTACAGACAGAATGTCTGGTTCAAAGACGAAATGGACAGTTTGCACAACTAACGAAAAAAGATATTACTGGAATAAGACTCTTAATAACAATAAAGGCGGACAACAGGAAGTTGATGTTACTGAAGAGCTCAAGAAACTTTTTGCTGAATCAGATATAGTTTATGCTACAGGGGAAAATCTGATTGATAAAATATGCGAACAGAATACCGCAGACTTTTTCAGACGCTTGTTAAAATTACTTTCAATTACTGTTGCTATGCGTTACAATAATGGTAAGACAGGACTGGATGAAGAAGATTATATACTCTCACCAGTTGAACCGTTTTTTGACAGCAGAAAAGCGGATGATAAACTTCCTCAGAACGCTGATGCAAACGGAGCTTACCACATTGCCCTGAAGGGCTTGTTGCTGCTAAACAGGTTGAATGAAAAAGGCCCTGAGGAATTTGAAAAGACCAAGAAAAGCAAAGACGGTAAAAGCCAGTGGCTGCCGCATAGTGAATGGCTGGAGTTTGTGCAGAAATAAAGTTAATCAATCATTAACTATATAAAAAGAAAGGAGTCCGTAATGGATTTAATTCAAAACAAATATCAGCTTTCAAAAACATTGCGTTTTGGCTTAACACTTAAACAAAAGACAAAGAAAAAAAATTATATCGGAGATGTATATGAAAGCCATACTGAGTTAAAAGACCTTGTCAAATTTTCAGAAGATAAGATTAAGTTTGAAATAAAACATAGCAGTGATGCAAACATACCTGTTGAGGACATTAAAAAAAGTCTGGACTGGATAAATAAATTCCTGGAAGCATGGGAAAAAATATATCACAGAACAGATCAGCTAGCTCTTGAGAAAGATTATTACAAGAAACTTTCCAGGAAAATTGGTTTTCAGGGGTTTTGGTATTATAAAAAAGATAATGAATTGGTCAAGAGACCACAGAGCCGTGAGATTAAACTTTCAGAACTGGTTAGGGAAGATGAACATGGTAAAAAACGTAACACTTACATTATAGAATTCTGGAGCAATATTATTCAGAAAGCAAAAGAAAAACTATATGAGACGGAAGCTATCTTTGAAAAGTTTGAGTCTGCAATAAAAAGCAATCGTGATGATGACAGGCCAAATGAAGTTGAGATGCGAAAAATGTTTATATCCCTTGCAAATATTATTAATGAAGTGTTATTACCTCTCTGTAACAATTCCATCTCTTTTCCGAACATTGAGAAATTAATAAATAACGAAGAAAGCAAAATCTTACGCGAGTTCGCACTTGATGATGAATTCCGTATGAATTTGCTAAACCTGTTAGAAGAGCTGAAAATATATTTTTCTGAAAACGGCGGTAATGTTCCCTACTGTAGAGCAACACTTAACCCAATGACTGGAATTAAAAAGCCTGAATTAACAGATAATAGTATCAATAAGGAAGTTGATTTAACAGGGGTTGAAAAGTATTTGCAAAGCAATACACAACATATAGACAAATTCAAAGCAATACAAGATGAGAGTTTACCGCTAATTGAGCGCGGATTATTGTTTAAATACAAAACAATACCTGCAGTTGTACAGTTTGATCTGGCAAAAGTTTTAGCAGAAAAAACCGGGAAATCTCTGAATGAAATGCGAACAATAATCCGAACAATCGGTTTACCTCAAAGTCCGGCAAAAGATTATGCCGATATGCAGGATAAAAGTGAATTTAATATTCATAATTATCCATTGAAAGTTGCATTTGATTACGCATGGGAAAATTTAGCAAAGGCAGTTTATCATCCAGATTTAGATTTCCCTAAACAACAATGTGAAAAATTTTTAAAAGATATATTCGGTGTAGTAACAGATAACAATGCAGATTTCAAACTCTATTCTCAACTTTTGTATTTACGGGAATTGTTGGCGGCTCTTGAACATGGTAAACCGGCAGATGTAAAAAGTATTGTAGAAAAAGCTCAACAATTATTAGAGGAAATCAAATGGAATGATGTATCTTATAACAAGGGAGCAGGATATAAAAAAGCGATTTCTGATTGGTTAAAAACTAGATCTAAGAATGATGAAAAATTCCAGAAGGCAAAGCAGCAAGTCGGTTTAATACGCGGCGGATTGAAAAACAAAATTAAAAGATTTAAAACTCTGACGGAAGCTTATAAAGACATTGCCATGAAACTTGGAAAAGCATTTGCCGATATGCGTGATAAGATAACCGGGGCAGTTGAGCTAAATAAAATATCGCACTATGCAACAATTATTGAGGATAGAAATAATGATAAATACGTACTGATTGAAAAGTTAATAGTTGGTGAAAATCCCAGTATTCTTGGATATTTTGATGAGGAAGGCGAATTAATCACATATTCAGTTAATTCTGTTACATCTGCAGCTATTAACAAGATGATAAGAAAAATACGGGCTGGTGAGTTGCAAAAAAATGAAAACAATAAACAACAAAGTGATACGATAAGTGATGAGCGTAGAGAAGCTGAAAATCTATTGAGATGGAAAAAATTTATTGAAAGTAAACAATGGGAT
>JAOADS010000063.1 GCA_026417195.1 Ignavibacteria bacterium
AATTCAAACTCATAAGGTATTAGCCTGTATCCTCCCCAGTGAGGAGGACGTGGAGGGTTAGTTTTATATTTCAGCATGTATTTCATAAAGTTCCTCACTATCTCCGAACGACTACCTATAACCCTGCTCTGAGGCGATGCCCAGGCTCCTATTCTGCTTTTGTAGGGACGTGAACTGAAATATTCATCACTCTCAGACTCCGGTATTTTCTCAATCAACCCTTCTATTCTCACCTGCCTTTCAAGTTTATCCCACCAGAACAAAAGACTTGCATAAGGATTAGCTTCTATTTCATTAGCCTTTCTGCTTTTATAATTTGTAAAAAAAACAAATCCGTTTTCATCAAAATCTTTTAATAGAACCATTCTTGAGGATGGTTTCCCGTCAGGGGAAACGGTAGATAAAGCAACGGCATTCGGTTCAAGGAAATCACACTTAAGGACTTCATCGAACCATTTTGAAAACTGCTTATACGGATTTTCAGAGATATTTTTCAGCAAAAGAGGTTTATCTGAATACTGCCTTCTTAAATCTCTGATATCTTCAGATAACTTTTTGCTTTCAGTTTTATTTTTAGCAGACAAGTTTGGGATGATTTATCTTTTCCTTGGTATCAGGAAGGCATTATCTATTTTTGTAAATCCTATCTTAGGGTAATATTCCATTGTTTCAGGTGCAGCAATCAGAAGTATCATGGACTCTTCACCGATTTGTTTCTGTATCTCAGTAACAAGTTCCTGTCCGATTCCCTGTTTCTGGTAATCCTTGTCAACTGCGAGATCAGAAAGATAGCAACAGTAGCTGAAATCCGTTATGGCTCTTGCTATACCAACAAGTTTATCTCCGTCCCATGCTGTAACTGTAAGATTGGAATTCTCAAGCATTTTCTTAAGCCTGTTCAGATCGTCAGCAGGTCTTTTTATCCCTGACGAACGGAAAAGCTCTGCAAGCTGATGAGGTTCAATTTTTGAATTAACCTTATAGGTTATAACCATAATTTACTCCAAAATTACAGTTAATATGCATTTTTCCTATGNAAAAATTGGGAGTTTAAATAAAAAAGCCCTCATTACTGAAGGCTTGGTGAATAATTAAAAACACTGAAAATCTACTGGCCCTGTGCAAGTGAAAAGCCCGGAACTCCGTCAAATGTACACAGATTTTCAGTTTTGATTATATCAAAACCCGCATCTGTAATCTTCTGCATCTGTGCGATAATCTGATTATGTGTAATTTCCTCCCCGTCATTGGCTGACTGAAAGCGACATCTCCAGTGATCAACACAGAAAGTTTCCTCAAGTCCTCCCGGCCATACTTTCACTCCACGGTTTGAAATCATTACCAGTTTAAGACCATCTGTGACAGTTGATTTAAGTTTCTCGCCAAGTTCATTTGCTGTTCCATGATACCAGTGAAGGAAAATATCAACGCCAACTGTTTTCTTCTCAGCTCTTTTAAGTTTTCTGTAATCGTAGTGATCAAAAGTTTTCACATTGAAAGGTTTGTAACTTGCTTCCTTTAGAGTGGAGGGCTTCTGTCCGAGTCTTTCTATCACTGCTTCTCCGAATTCCCTAGTCCCTGCTTTCAGCTTACTGATACCTTCCCGGTAAATGTCCTTGGTATGAATACCGTCTTCAATAGTTTTAAGCCAGGCATTGTGAACTTTAGATGCAACATCTCCCTGATTTATATGGGCAAGCATCATGACTGCTGCAAGCAGAAGACCGGAAGGATTTGCAGTATTTTTCCCTGCATGACGCGGAGCTGAGCCGTGGATAGCTTCAAACATGGCACACCTGTCTCCGATATTGGCAGAACCAGCCAGTCCCACAGAACCGGTCATCTGAGCAGTAACATCTGAAAGGATATCACCATAAAGGTTTTCCATTACAACCACGTCAAAAAGTTCGGGTGCTGTTGCAAGTTTTGCAGCACCTATGTCAACTATCCACGATTCCTTCTCAATATCCGGATATTCCTCTCCTACTTCATTAAATATCCTGTGAAAAAGACCATCGGTTATCTTCATTATATTGTCTTTGACAAAACATGTAACTTTCTTCCTGTTATTGGCTCTTGCATATTCAAATGCGTAACGGATAATTTTTTCAGAGCCCGGAGAAGTAATAAGTTTCAGACATTGTGTAACCTGATCAGTCTGCCTGTGTTCAATTCCTGCATAGGTATCTTCCTCATTCTCACGCATTATCACCAAATCCATCTCAGGATACTTGATATCTATAAAAGGATAATATGAAACACAGGGCCTAACATTGGCATACAAACCCAACGTTTTTCTTGTTGTAACGTTCAGACTCTTGAAACCGCCGCCCTGGGGAGTTGTGATCGGTGCCTTGAGAAATACCCTTGTTCTCAGAAGAGATTCCCATGATGAAGACTCTATACCTGCAGTATTTCCCCGTGCATAAACTTTTTCTCCTATTTCAATTTCTTCAATCTCGAGCTTTGCTCCGGCAGCCTGAATAACATCAAGTGTTACCTTCATTATTTCAGGACCGATTCCGTCTCCGTAAGCAACTGTAATTGGTGTTTTATCTGACATTATTATTTTAAATTAAATTTATTGGATGAGCTGAAAAATTCTTCAGGAAAACACAAAATTACTGAAAAGTCTTTAAACTAAAAAGTTACCGATTCATACTCCCATTTACATTTTATTACACAAATTTGAACCTTTTTATACTAAATTTGTGTTAATTAGTTCAGTTAAGACAATTAAATTATATTTAGATGATATTATCGAGATTAGTCGCTGGGGTTTTTCTACTTTCCCTGTTACATATCAGCCTCATTTCTCAGCTTAACGACGGAAGTATATCCGGTAAAGTTACCGATAAAAAAACTTCTCAGCCTGTTGAATCTGTTGATATAAAACTGTATAAATCATCAGACTCTTCTTTTGTAAAAGGACTTTCCACAGACCCTGACGGCAGGTTCATCATTGAAAATCTTTCTTACGGAAATTATTTCCTTTCAGCAAGTATAGTAGGATACAGCTCTGCAGTTATAAGGGGAATAATTCTGACAAAAGATAATCCTAAGTTCAGTGCTGAGATCAAACTGTCTGTTGGTGAGACCGTCACAGATGAAATTTTAGTTGAATCTGAAAAAAGTTTAGTTGAGCTTAAAGCTGACAGGAAAGTTTTCAATGTTGCCCAGAACCCTGTAAGTCAGTCCGGTTCACTGATAGACCTGCTAAAGGAATTACCATCAATATCAGTTGATCAGGACGGAAACGTTTCATTCCGTGGTTCAGAAGCTGTTAAAATAATGATAGACGGAAAGCCGCTCGGTATGGAAGGCGAAGGAAGAAATTCTGTTTTGAGACAGATTCCGGCAAACAGTGTTGAAAGCATAGAATTCATAACTAATCCGTCAGCAAAGTTTGAAGCTGAGGGCTCGTCCGGAATAATCAACATAATACTTAAAAAAGGTACACGGACTCAGTTCGGATATAACGGAAGTATAGGTCTGAACCTCGGTACCGGAGATAAATATACCGGTCTTACAAGTTTTTCTCTTAAAACAGATAAGTTAAGATTTTCAGTAAACTATAACTACAACCTGCTTAACACTGAACCTGTGGGATTTAATGACAGAAAGAGTCTGGTTTACAATACGTTTTCTGATATAAATAACTCAGGTACTGCAAGGAACAAATCACACCTGTTCAGGGCTCAGGTTGACTATAGTATAGATCCGAAAAATCTGCTGGGTTTAAGCTTTACTTTTCAGAAAGGTGATAACGTCTCTAAAGATAACTCAATTTATAAAATCTATGATTCGGGAAATAACATCATATCTGACTACACTTTCATCAGCGAGAATACTTCTTCAAATTCTCCATTAGATGCAGGCCTTACATATAAAAGAACCTTTAAAAATCCCAAAAACACATTAAGTGCAGAATTGAATTACTCTTACAATAAAGAAAAAAATAATTACCTGAACTCTTATGAATACAGACTACCCAATATTACAGAACCTCCTCTGAACAAAATCATTCAGGATGAATCAAGTAATGATTTAACCGGTCAGCTTGATTATGTTCAGCCACTTGGCAAGAACGGAAAACTTGAAACAGGGATCAGGTCTTCTGTGAAAAAAAGGGAAATAGATTATATTTCGGAGATGTATGATTATTCTTCAGGAAATTTCGTAAACGATACAGGTCAGACTAATTCTTACCAGTATAATGAAAGTGTTCAGGGTATATACGGGGTTTATTATGATGAATTCGGTAAAATCGGAGTATCTGTAGGCTTGAGAGGTGAATATACACTATCAGACGGAAAACTCATTAACAATAACAGTGAGTTTACAAAAAAATATTTCGATATTTTCCCAAGCCTGTCACTAAGCTATAAAATCAGCAAAACATCTCAGGTTCAGTTCAGCTATTCACGCAGAATCAACAGACCAAGGCCCGGACAGCTTAATCCTTTCATGGCAGTAAGAGGTGCAAATAATTTCTTTACCGGAAATCCCGATCTAAATGCTGAATACACAAATTCCTTCGAGATAAATTATATTCATTTCCTTCCGTTTATGACCGTAACACCGGGCATTTATTACAAGCATACAACCGATGAAATATCTAGGACCAGAACACTTGTTGATTCAGCAAAAACAGTTGTGAGCTTTGCCAATTACGGAACTGTGAAATCCTATGGCGGTGAGTTAATAATAAATGCAAATCCGTTCAGGTTTATAAATTTAAACGGTACTTTCAGCATATCAAGGCGTGAAGTTGATGCAACCAACGTTTCATCAACATTCAGAAATTCAGGTACAGTGTGGTCAACAAGATTTATGGCTAATTTAAATCTGCCGCTTGATTTCGGTTTTCAGATATCTTATTTCTATTCAGGCAAAAGAATAAATGCTCAGGGATTTATAGAACCTTTCCAGAGTCTTGATGCTTCTTTGAAAAAAGATTTCTTTGACAAAAGGCTGACACTTTCACTTCTTGTAAGAGACATACTTGATAAGTCAAGGTTCAGGGGAGAATTCAATGACGTTTCCTACACTGAGGTATTTGAAAGAAGAAGGGACAAGAGGACTGTTTTCTTCAATATCACTTACAACTTCGGTCAGAAAGACAAAAGTGAAAACACCAGAAGACGTGAAGATAACAGACGCCGTGACGATGAAGGAGATTTTTAATTTTACTTTATAAAATATCTGAAACCTATGGCTCCGTTGAAAGATAGATCCGTTTTAGGTGAAAGATCCAGAACAGGCGCTAATTCAAGGAATATATCCACGGGAACTGAAGCAAACATATAATCCAGTCCGAAAGGAATCCTAACTCCGAACCTGTCATCGGTTACACCTTTACCTGTGTTTTTAAGTTTTATCCTTCCGCCGATACCGGTATAGAAAGGCATCCTTCCTGAAGAAAGACTGATGAAATCAAAATGATAAAGGTAATCTGCATGTATGTGTAGTGAGCCTTTATTCACAAAAGACCATGCAAGTCCGGCATCAACTGCATTATTTCCGCTTATCCAGGCTTTGAGACTTAAACCTGTAGGCTCACCAGCCATAATCCCTATTCCGAAACCTTTATCCTGTGCCGATAAGGAAACAGATATCAGAAAAATTAACAAGACATATAATTTTTTCATAAACATACCTTTTTTACAAATATAATAAATTAAATTAATAAACATAACCTGGTTTTTTCTTGAATGATTTCACTTATGGGGAAAAATATTGAATACAATTTATCAGTGATTAGGAATATTTTTGTTTTTAATGAATGATGAAAGAAAAAAACTCGCCAGAAAATACTCAAAAATAAATCAGATAGTTACACTATCTGAAACTGCCCTTAAAATTATTCTTATGATTTTGTTTATCGCCACGGGTTTAAGCAAAAGTCTTGAAAGATTTTCATTCAGTATTGCCTCTAACAAGTACGTGGCGCTTATTATTTTCATTTCACTAGCTGGAATGGCAGTTTTTTTAATTTTCCTGCCAGCTGGTTATTACTTCAACTTCAGACTGGAACACAGGTTCGGGCTTTCCAATCAGACATTCGGGCAGTGGTTGAAGGAAAATCTTAAATCCAATGCTGTCGTAGCTTTGTTAACAGTACCTCTGTTACTGATATTTTACTGGTTTATTAGTAATTCAGATAATTGGTGGATATACACAGCCCTGATTATTTCCATATATTCAGTTATTCTTGCCCAGTTGGCTCCGGTTCTGATATTCCCATTATTTTACAAATTTACTGCGCTTGAAGACGGTGAAATCAAAAGCAGAATTCTTGAGCTCTGCAGAAAAGCTGACTTCAGGGTAAACGGTGTTTACTCATTTAATATGAGCAAAACAACCAAGAAAGCAAATGCTGCATTTACGGGTATCGGCAAAACGAAACGTATAATACTTGCAGACACATTAATAGAAAATTTTACACCGGAAGAAATTGAAACAGTCTTTGCACATGAACTGGGTCATTATAAGAAAAAACACATAATGAAAAATATTTTAATCTCTCTGATTTCAATATTTTTGTTTCTGTACTTGGCGTCGGAGATTTACAAGTTAGGCTTACCGATTTTCGGCTTCACATCTCCTTCTGAAATAGCGGCTCTGCCATTGCTTGGAGTGATAATCACTGTTCTTTTTTTACTTTTCAGCCCGCTAAGCTCATCTATCTCAAGAAAATTTGAATTTGAAGCAGATAATTATGCACTTGTTATGACCGGAAATTTAAATGCTTTCATATCAACTTTCAGAAAACTTGCTGATCAGAACCTTGCAGATGAGGAACCTAACAAAATATATGAATTCTGGTTTCACTCCCATCCGTCAATAAAGAAAAGAATAGAAGCAGCTCAACTTTTTCAGAAAATATAATTAGTAAAATCATGAAAAAAATTTTCATAATCATCCTAACACCATTAATCTGCACTTTGTCAGAGAGACTTTTTTCACAGGATACATTTTCAATAACTGCTGTTGATCCGGTAACAGGTCTGGTAGGAAGTGCCGGTGCATCATGCATAGCCGGTTCAATAATACTGAGTGACGTTCACCCGAACAGAGGTGTTATCCATACCCAGGCATCATACAATGCCCAAAATCAGAATTACGCCCGCTATCTTATGAATCAGGGTTATTCACCTCAGCAGATAATAGATTCGCTTATTGCCAGAGACGCAGGAAACAATCCTACAATAAGACAATACGGAATAACTGACTTTGTCGGAAATACAGTACGAAGGGCAGCATACACGGGTGTAAACTGTATAAATTATAAAAACCATGTTTTAGGTGTTAACTTCACAGTTCAGGGAAACATACTTCTGGGTCAGCAGATTCTCGATTCTATGGTATCACGTTTCATAAACACTCAGGGATCGTTTACAGACAAACTTATGGCATCTCTTCAGGGTGCAAAGGTTATCGGTGCAGATACAAGGTGCACAGGCAGAGGTACATCTTCAATTTCAGCTTTTATACGTGTGGCAAGACCAACAGATCCCACCAGTGGTCCTTACTGGCTTGATCTTAACGTTAACAACACGCCGGTTGGCAGAGATCCCATTGATTCATTACAGATACTTTACAATAACTGGATAGCCACAGGAATATCAAACAACCAAAACATTTACCCGGAAAACTTCAGACTTTATCAGAATTATCCCAATCCGTTCAATCCTCTTACGGTAATTATGTTTGATATTGCTGAACTCTCGGATGTAAAGCTGACAATTTATGATGTTACTGGAAAAGTAATAAGTGTCCTCTGTGATAATAAGTTCCATCAGGGAAGATACTCAGTAAGTTTTGATGCAGGCAGTCTCTCCAGCGGTGTTTATCTTTATCACCTTAAGACAGATTCTTTCTCTGAAACACGTAAAATGGTACTAGCAAAATAGCTTGAAAACCAGGGTACTCATAACAATAGGAGATATTAACGGAATAGGTCCGGAGATAATTCTTAAAACCTTAAGAAGAAAATCTGTAACATCAAAATATAACATAACCGTTATATCACCTTTAAAGGTTCTTGAATACTGGGCTGGGATAACTAAGATAGATTTTACATCTCTTGATTTCAGCCTTATAGATCTACCAGTGAGAAATCTGAAAATCAGTCCGTCAAAAAGCACAGCCATAGCAGGGAAAATATCCGCAGAGGCAATTCTGATCGGAGCTGAACTATGTATGGGTAAAACATATGACGTTCTTGTTACATCACCCGTTTCAAAGAATTCATTAAGACTTGCATCTGTAAAATTTCCCGGACATACAGAAATGCTTGAGAAGTTAACGGGTTCATCAGCATGCATGATTATGATTTCAGAACTTCTCCGGGTAGCACTTCTGACAAATCACCCGCCTCTGAGGAAAGTAAGCAACCTGATAACAGAAAAAAATTTCAGAAAAAAGCTTGAAATATGTATTGAGTTCCTCATAAGAGACTTACGGCTGAAAAATCCAAGTCTGGCTGTTCTGGGCATAAATCCTCATGCCGGTGATGAAGGAGCATTAGGTAAGGAAGAATCTGAAATAATGGAACCAGTTATAAAAGAATTTAAAGCTAAATATAAAAACGTTATTATTGAAGGACCATATTCAGCTGATGGTTTTTTCGGGAGCAAAAAATACCGTGATTTTGATCTGATAGTTACTGCTTATCACGATCAGGGACTGATTCCCTTTAAAATGCTTTCCGGCTTTAAAGGAATAAATTATTCTGCCGGACTGCCTTTTGTAAGAACTTCACCAGATCACGGAACAGCATTCGAAATAGCCGGAAAAAACCTTGCTGATGAAACCAGTATGGTGCTTGCAATTTCCATGGCTGAAAGAATACATAAAAATAAATCCCGAAGATATTGATCAATTTTAACAACATATCTTTCTCATATCCTTCAAAGGAACTTTTCAGAAACGTTACCTTCAGAATAGATAAGGGTGAATTCGTATTTCTTATCGGAGAAAGCGGAACAGGCAAAACAACACTTCTCAGGATGATCAACATGGAAATATTCCCTCAGGAAGGTGAGGTAATAGTATATGGTTTTAATTCAAGATTCATAAAGAAACCTGAAATACCGGTTCTGAGAAGGAAGATAGGTTTCGTATTTCAGGACTATAAACTCCTGAATGACCGTGATGTGTTTGAAAACGTAGCATTGCCCTTATATCTTGCAGGTATGAAACCGGACTTAATTAAAAAGAAAGTTTTTAACGTGCTGAATGAAGTGGGAGTTTTTGACTCATATAAAAAATACCCTCAGGAACTCTCAGGAGGAGAACAGCAGAGAGTATCAATAGCCAGGGCGATAGTAAATGAGCCGTATATACTTGTTGCAGACGAACCAACCGGAAATCTTGATCCCTTCGTATCATTTGAAATAATAAAACTACTTCTCAATATAAACCACAAAGGCACAGCAGTTTTTGTAGCTACACATAACTATGAAATAGTTCGCAGATTGAGAAGCAAAAGACTGGTTCAGATAAAAGACAAGAATCTGGTTGAAGTTGTAATAAAGGAATAACTGTTTTAAACTTTAAAACCGAAGGAATATGAATTTTATAGAACTTGCAGAAAAGGTAATAAGGGAAGAAAACAGACCACTGACTCAGAGTGAAATCTGGGAAATAGCTAAACTAAAAGGTTATGACAAACTGATAAACACTACCGGCAAAACTCCTTGGCAAACAATAGGAGCCAGGCTATATGTAGATATTAGAGATAACCCTGATTCAAAATTTATAAAATTAAAATTAAAGCCTACAAAATTTTTCCTTAAGGAACTTTTCAAAGACAACAATATAATACAATTTGAGGAAGACATTTCTGAAAAGATAGATTTTGGAGCCAGAATATATAAAGAAAGAGACCTTCATAAATACCTTTCATATTTCGTTTATACCTATGGCTTCATTTTTACAAAAACAATTTTTCATGAGGGATCAGGCAGGAGATCCTATGCCCAGTGGCTTCATCCTGATATCGTAGGAGTATATTTCCCTCTTGAGGAGTGGGAAAATGAAATACTTGACATATCAAAGGAAGTCGGAAGTACCGGAATAAAGTTGTTTTCGTATGAGCTGAAGAGAGAACTTAATTTTACCAATCTTAGGGAATCGTATTTTCAGGCTGTGTCAAACTCGTCATGGGCTAATGAAGGTTATCTGGCAGCTGCAAATATTGAAACCGATGATGAATTCAGACTGGAACTGAAACGCCTTAACAATTCTTTCGGGATAGGTATTATAAAAATTGATGTGGAAGATCCGGACTCCTCGGAAATTGTGCTGCCAGCCAGGGAGAAAGATCATGTTGACATTGAAACCATGAACAGGATAGCCCAGGTAAACAGCGGTTTTAAAGAATTCCTGAAAAGAATAAAAGCTGACCTGACAAGCAGGGAAATCAGAAAGGAAAGGTATGACAGAATATTCGGAATTGACGACTTAACATCAGGAAAAGGTTTGAAACTGAAATAAATTTTGATTGAGATTTAATTTGAAACATAAAGGTAAGAGAAATGAAATTCAGAAAGAAATATTATTCCCGCGAGATCAAAAACTTAAGTATCTTTTCCCAGTCTTTCTCAAAATCATAGCTGAATCTCTCTTCGGGACTGCAGAGGAAACCCAGCTCAAGATTGATAAGTCCTTGCTCTATCTCCCCCTTCAGCATGTTGAGTTTTGCCAGTGAAAAATACGGTTCACACCATAACTTTCTTTTAGACACAATTTCCTGAAGATAAATCTCTGCTTCATCATAATTCCCTAACTCAATCATCGTATTTGCAATGTCAAGTATAGCACTGAAGTTATCGGGATTAAGTTCAAGAACTTTCTTATAACTTTCAACTGAAGTCTCCAGTTTACCTAAATTATATTCAGCACCGGCTTTTGCATACCACAGTTCAGCATTTTCGCCAAACAGTGTGATTGCCTTCTCATAATCTCTTAAAGCTTTACTGAACTCCTCAAGATGATAGTAACAGTTTCCTCTGCCGAAATATGATTCATAATTTGAATCATCTATGCTGATAGCTTTGGAGAAGGTTTCTATAGCCTCACGGTACATTTCAAGTTGTTCATATGCATTTGCAAGATTATAAAGCGTATGAACATCTTTTCTGTAAATTGAAAGAGCTTTCTTATAATCTTCAACTGCCCTGGTGAATATACCTAAAGA
>JAOADS010000064.1 GCA_026417195.1 Ignavibacteria bacterium
GATGTGTATAAGAGACAGCTATATAACTGTTTGTAAATCCTATATCACCTGTTGCATCAAATTCATATCCGAGCGAATATGAACTATCCCACCCGTTACCACCTTTGGTATAGAATGCAGTGCCACCGGGTCTTGTTCTCTGTGTATTTCTCACAACGAGGTCTGTCCACAAACCTACGTAGAGGCTGTCTATTCTTGAATTATTGCCTCTGTAGCCAATATTGATTATCCTGTATCTCAGTATAACAAAGAAATCTGCATAAGGATAGTTCCAGCAATATGATTGCTGAATAATCTTAAGTCCCAAAGGATTGTGATTTACTATAATCTGTCCTCCTACAGAGGTATTTGTATCGGTATATTCACATATGAAGTCCTGATGTGAAATAGCGTTCGGGCTGTAAAAAGCAGAGGTGAGAAGAGATGAAATGTGAGTGATAAGCTGTCCGGGTGCATTTGTGAATTCAAATCCTTCACCACGGTTTGCAGAAGAAGCATCGATTGCACCGGTTGTAACCCTCACAACACCGTTTTTAATTCCTCCTATCCATAAACCACCGTCAAACAGATGTTCAATTCCGGAACCCTTTGGATATTCACATGAAGGTTGTGATGGCCATAAAGTGAAGCCGTGTCCTATGGTTCCGAAGTTCGTAATAGTTAAACCAATGCTTCCTACATTTGTAAATTTAGTAACATCGTCATCTGCCTTTGTAAAGGAGATAAGTAGAAAGTAAATTAGGATAAAGAAAAATTTTTTTTTATTATTTCCCTGATTAAAAGCCGGAGTAAAAAACTGCATTCAGTTACATTTAGCTTTGAAATAAATTTTCCGGATGTGTAGCAAGATAGCCAACGAATGAAATAAAATCAATCTTTATTTTCAGTTTATTTATTAATTTTAAGTTAAATCAGATATAAAAAATTAACTTAATTTGTCAGACAGCTTATATGAAAGTTTCTCTGTCTCATTAAAATATCTGATAAAGTAGATTTGTTGATCATTCACAACGGATTTACTTTTTTTCTTTCTTTCTTAAAATATTAATGACTATTTTTATAGAAATTATGAGTAAAAAATCTGGTTTTGTTTCAGTAATCGGTGAGCCCAACGCAGGGAAGTCAACTCTTATAAATACTCTTATCGGGTACAATCTCTCTCCTGTTACAAGAAAACCTCAGACTACGCGTAACAGAATTTTCGGAATTCTTACAAGGGATAACGTGCAGATTGTTTTTACTGACACTCCGGGTATAATTAACCCACGTTACAAATTACAGAATCTGATGAAGCACGAAACCGGGAAAGCTATTGAAGGAGCAGATGTAATTCTGTTTGTGATTGACCTGTCCGGTGACGTAAAACACTCACTTGATGTAGTTATGGATGAGTATAAAAATTTCGCTGAAGTAAGTGAGGTTATTCCACTAATCTGCGTGTTGAATAAGACTGATCTGGTAAGTGATGAACAAGTAAAAGATGTAATCAAGTTAATATCTTCCAGTTATAAATTCAGTGAAATTATCCCTGTTTCAGCTATGAACGGCTTCAATATTGGAATGCTTTATGATGTGATAGTTTCATTTCTTCCCGAAGGTGAGTTTTACTATGAAGAAGGTTTGATTACCTCACAGCAGGAGAGATTCTTCGTTTCTGAAATTATCCGAAGGAATGTTTTTGAATTACTCTCAGATGAGGTTCCCTTCTCTGTCTATGTTGATGTTGAGGAGTTCAGGGAACGTGAGGGTAAAAAAGATTATATCAGAGCTTCTTTAATTACAGAGAAAGAAACTCAGAAATCTATTTTAATCGGATCCAGAGGAGAGATGATAAAAAAAATAGGTAAACTTTCACGTGAAGAAATAGAGGAATTTCTTGGCAGGGAAGTTTTCTTGGAGTTATTTGTCAAAGTAAGAAAAAACTGGAGAAATGACCCGGATTTTCTTAAAAGATATTTCAGGAAAAATTCAGCACCAGCTAACTTATGAATGATTATTCAATATACAGGAGCACATGTGAAGAGCATCTTCAGTTATTCGTGGAGAAGCAAATACAAAACAGCTCGGGAAATTATACCAATGAATCGCTCGGTAATCTCCACGAAGCTGTAAGATATGTTTTGTCCGGCGGAGGCAAGAGGATAAGACCGATTCTTCTTATGCTTACAACAGAAGCATTCGGAGGAAATATTCAGGACTGTCTGGATGCTGCTACTGCTGTTGAGATTTTACATAATTTCACGCTGGTTCATGATGATATAATGGATAATGCTTTGACTCGCAGAGGCAGAGCTACTGTGCATACAAAATACGATGTAAATTCGGCAATATTGGTTGGGGATGAGCTGATAGCTCTTTCCTATCGGTCTTTACTGAATACAAAGAGCAGTCAGCTTCCGGAATTAATTAAAATATTTACAAATGGTGTGATAGAAGTTTGTGAAGGACAGGCAATGGATAAACATTTTGAAGTTAGTAATGAAGTTAGTCTTGATGATTACAAAATTATGATAAGGAAAAAGACAGCTGAAATGCTTGAAGTTTCTGCTTCTCTTGGAGCTATTATCGCAGGTGCTTCGGCTCATGAAGTCCAGATGATGAGAAATTATGCTGAAAATCTGGGGATTGCTTTTCAGATAAATGATGATCTTCTAGACGTAACAGCAGAGGAAAATGATTTTGGTAAAAAAATAGGAAGTGATATTATTGAAAAAAAGAAAACATACCTTTACCTTAAGACTATGGAAATTTTGTCAGAAAACAACAAGCAAAAGCTGTTTGAGTTATATCAGATAGAAGATCTTGATTTAAGGGTTCAAGAAGTAATAAACTTTTACAGGAATATATGTGTGATTGAATCTGCAAGGGAAGAAATCACAAGATATACAGACGTGGCTAACAGTTTCTTAAGTGTTGTTACTGATCAAAAGTCACGAAAGAATTTAGAGCAGTTTTCAGATATGTTGCTTAACAGAATCTTCTGAAATTACTGAATGATTGAAAAGAAGGTAAGAATTATAAATAAAGCCGGAATGCATACCAGACCAGCTTCCCAACTTGTAAAAATAGCAGCTAAATATAAAGCTGATTTCTATATTATCAAAGACGGATTTCAGATAAACGGCAAAAGTATAATAGGCGTTATGTCATTGGCAGCAGAAGAAGGCTCCGAACTTACTTTGAAGTTTGACGGACCTGATGAGAAGAGCGCTGCCAGTGAAATAATTAAATTTTTTGAAGAAGGATTCGGAGAACCTTAATTAACTGAAATTGGAAACAGAAGAGAAAATATATAAAGGTCTTCCGGCTTCAAAGGGAATAGCAATAGGTGAGGTTTTTGTTTACAAGACAGAAAGTCACTACTATGACATAAAAGATAAGTTCTCTGATCCTGCAACTGAAATCTCAGATTATGAAAGTGCTATCAGAAATTCAATTAAAGAATTAAATAAGATATTCAATCTTGCGAAAGAGAAATTAGATGATACAAATCTTCAGATATTTGACGCACAACTTACATTTCTTTATGATGATTTACTTCATTCTAAAATCAAGCAAAGGATATTACAGGAAAATAAACCTGCACATATAGTATTCTCGGAAGAAATTAAAAAGCTTGAAGATGCTCTTATGAATGCTAATGATGATCATCTTAGGGAGAGAGTTAATGATATAGAAGACATAAAGAACAGAGTTCTAAGGAATCTGAATAAAGGGAGATTGTTTTCTAAAATTAAGGAGAACGCGATTGTAGTTGCTAGAAATCTCACCCCGGCTGATACTATACTTTTCAGTAACAGAAATCTTCTTGGAATTGCTACAGATCTCGGAGGAATTAACTCTCATGTTTCCATTATCTCAAGGTCACTGAAAATCCCGGCAGTTGTGGGAATGCATGACATTTCTGTTCATATCTCCAGCGGTGATATGGCTTTGATAGATGGTTATAAGGGTGTTTTAATAAAAAATCCTTCAGAAAATACAATAGCAGGATATACTGAGAAAATAAAGCAGAATCTTGAGTTTGAAAAGAAGCTTGAAGAACTTGAAAAGTTACCATCTGAAACCAAAGACGGGGTCAAGATCAATTTATCAGTAAATCTTGAGTTCAATGACGAAATAGATTACGTCACTGCTCATTTCGGATGTGATGTTGGACTTTACAGAACTGAGCATATGTTCCTCGAATATGGTGATTTCCCTGATGAAGAGACACAATACAGACAGTATAAATTTCTTGCTGAGCATGTTTATCCGGGTAAAGTAACAATAAGAACGTTTGACATTGGCGGAGATAAGATACTGCCAGAACATCAGAAAGAGCTGAATCCGTTTCTCGGATGGAGAGGCATAAGAATAAGTTTAGACAAAGAGGATATTCTCCAGACCCAGTTCAAAGCAATATTACGTGCCTCAACTAAAGGGAACGTTAAAATTATGTTACCACTTGTTTCAAGTGTGGATGAAGTGATTAAGTCCAGAAAAATATTACTCAAAGCTATGGAGAAACTTGATGAATCAAACTTTAAATATGACAGAAATATAAAGCTCGGAATTATGGCTGAGGTGCCTTCGGTTGTTTTTATGGCTGAAGATTTTGCCGACGTGGCTGATTTTTTCAGTATAGGAACAAATGACCTTATTCAATATACTTTGGCGGTTGACAGAGACAGCAGTCTCGTAAGCCACCTTTACCAGAAGTTTCATCCGTCAGTATTAAAAGCTATCAAAGCCCTTGTTGACGGTGCTGCGTCTAAGGGAATACCTGTGAACGTGTGCGGTGAGATGTCATCTGATCCGTGCGCAGTTGCATTACTGATCGGATTAGGTATAAAGGAATTAAGTGTAGAACCTATAAGTTTCTTAAGGATTAAGAATATAATAAGACAAATATCCTATACTCATGCGTGTGAGATAGCAGAGAAAGCACTTCAGATGAATACTGAAAATGAAATCAGAAATTATTTATGTGAATTTTATAATGAAATAAAAACGGAAGTCAATTGATATCTTCAGCTGAAATAAGGCTACGTGACAAATCTGATATGTATTCTGTTATAAGGGATTTCCCTCTGCAACTTGAAGAGGCTTTTAACATTGGTAAAAATACTGATGTTCCTTACGATCTTTCCGGCATAAATAAAATCATTTTTACGGGTATGGGAGGTTCAGCCATAGGTGGTGATATTATACGTTCCTATTGTGTTAAGGAAATGACAATCCCGTTCATAGTGAACAGAAATTACACTCTTCCGTCATATGCTGAAGGGAATACCCTTCTTGTGGTCTCAAGTTATTCCGGTGACACTGAAGAAACTATTGCTGCTTATGAGGAAGGTAAATCAAGAGGGTGTAAAATTCTTACTATTACATCCGGTGGTAAACTTTCTGTTCTAAGTGAAAATGATGGATTTTATTCTATAAAAATTCCTAAAGGGTATCAGCCCAGATGTGCTCTGGGTTTTTCTTTTCTGCCGTTTATGATGTTTCTGAGAAATAAAGGTTTAATAAATTTCAATGACAGTGTAATAGAAGAATTCATTAATTATTTGAAATTAAAATCTTCATCATTTTCAGATTACGAGAATGCAGACAATTTAGCTGTGTCAATAGCCAGACATTTATATGGGAAAATACCTGTTATTTATTCATCATCTGATATGCTGGATGCTGTGAACCTCAGATGGCGTTCACAATTTGCTGAAAATTCCAAAGTACTTGCTTTCGGGAATTTACTTCCTGAAATGAATCACAATGAAATATGCGGGTGGGAGAATAATAAAGAAATTTTGCGTAACTTTGCAGTTATAATGTTACGAGACACTGATGATCATCCCCGAAACAGATACAGGATGAAGATTACTTCTGAAATTATTGAGCCTTACAGAGGTGTAATGATAGAGCTTGAATCTGAAGGCAGAAACAGACTTGAAAGAATGTTTGATCTGATTTATCTGGGAGATTGGGTCAGTTATTATTTAGCTATACTTTACAAGTCAGATCCGTCTGAAATTGAAAACATAAACATACTAAAAAGAAAATTAACGGAGATTTAAAATTTGTGGATTGAACTGCTAATTACTACTGTAAAGATTTTTATTGTTGTCCATGTTGTACTTATCGGCGTAGCTTATACGGTTTATGCTGAAAGGAGAGTTTCAGCTTTCATACAAAACAGATATGGTCCGAACAGGGTCGGATATGAGGGTTTATTGCAGCCGTTTGCAGATGTTGTTAAGCTTGCTTTCAAGGAAGATATAGTCCCTGAAAATGCAAATAAGCCGGTACATCGCCTTGCTCCGATGATCTCCATCTTTGTTGCTCTCACTACAATGGCTGTTATTCCTTTCGGTCACACAATAGAGTTATTCGGCAGAGTTATTCCTCTTCAGATCACTGATGTAAATGTGGGAATACTTTACATACTTGCACTTACATCACTTGGAGTTTACGGAATAACTTTAAGTGGCTGGTCTTCAAACAGTAAGTATTCGCTTTTCGGAGGAATCCGTTCATCCGCACAGATGATAAGTTATGAACTTTCCATGGGACTTTCAATTATAGGAGTTGTTTTAATCACCGGATCTTTAAGCCTGCAGGATATAGTTATTCATCAGTACGGGTGGAAATGGAACATCATACTTCAGCCTTTAGGTTTTATAATTTTCCTTGTTGCCTCTTTTGCTGAGACGAACAGGGCTCCGTTTGATATCCCTGAAGCTGAACCTGAACTTGTGGGTGGATATCATACGGAATATTCAAGTATGAAGTTTGCTCTCTTTTTCCTTGCTGAATATGCAAATATGATAATAGCTTCGGCGGTCATTACTACTTTATATTTAGGTGGCTGGCAGTTCCCTTACCTTCAGGAATTTGGTTTACCGCCCCTTGCTGTGAGTCTCATACAGGTTGCTACTTTCGGACTAAAGGTTGCATTTCTTGTATTCTTTTTCATCTGGGTGAGATGGTCTATTCCCAGATTCAGGTATGATCAGCTAATGAACCTTGGGTGGAAGGTGATGCTTCCACTTTCAATACTTAATATAATTGTAACTGCAGTCATTATAAAAATTTTAAAATAGAAAATGCCATGAAATTAATATTATTGATCTTGTTTTTCCTAATGTCTTTCAGTATAACATCAGCTCAGGACTTCACGCTTGAGGATCTTGAAGGACATTCAATTAAACTTTCTGACTTATTAAAGGAGGGACCTGTTTTTATTCAGTTCTGGGCTACATGGTGTGTTCCATGTAAAGAAGAAATGAAGGTCCTGAACGAGTTATACCTTAAGTATAAAGATAAAGGATTCGTCTATGTTGCTGTGAGCATAGATGATCAGAAAACGGTTTCAAAGGTTAAGCCTTATATCGAATCAAAGGGATATAGTTTCATAACCGTTTATGATACAGATAAAAGTGTCTTTTCAAGTTTCGGGGGACAGGATCCTCCTTATTCTGTTTTTCTGGATAAAAAAGGGAATGTTATAAAAACCTATTCCGGCTATATGCAGGGAGATGATGTCAAGCTTGAAAATGATATAATCAATGCTCTTGGAATTAAATAAACAGATGAAACTTTTTTTTGTTTTTTTATTTCTGAATTTAACCTTTAATTTCCCGCTTTTCAGTCAGATAAACTTAAAGGTTTCTGCATCCAACCAGTTTCGTTTCGGCACAGGTAAGGAAAATGCTCTGACAGGGGATGTTACAAAAAAATATTTTGAAGAGATCGGAGACGTAAGATTATTTATAAGTGATTTTCAGTTTGGTGCCCGCTTTGAATATGATGATCCTATTGAGTTCGGCAAAGGTACAAAAGGTATATCCAGAAGATATGCAGAATACAAGAAAGATGCATTTTTAACCCGTGCCGGGAATTTTTACGAGATATTTGCCAAGGGACTTGCGTTGAATGCATTTGAATCTCGTCCTATTGGTTTCAATACAGAATTTGACGGTGCAAAAGTAAATGTAAAACATTCATTCGGAAAAAAAACTCCATTCAAGGTTAATGCAACAATACTGGGCGGTGGACTTAAATATACTGACGTCAATGATACTTCAAGAACTGAGGAATATTCAGTTAGAGCAGGAAATTTCAATATATCACCTGTAAAATATTTCACACTTGGCGGTTCGTATTTATATACTAACGGGAAAATACCTACTGGTAACATTATGACAGAAATAGACGCTGAGATTTTTGAAGGTAATTTGGGTTTCAGCTGGAAGGGGATAGACTTATTCCTATCCTATGCAAATAAAGTTACAATACTCCATCCTAATCAGGTTTATACCAGGTCACAGGCACCACGCGGAGACGGAGCCTATGGCTCAGTTTCATATACACGTGATAAAATCGGGATAAACATAGAATATAAAAATTACAGATTTAACCTTGTAACACCTGATCAGAGAAGTGCCACGAATCCGTTCAAACCCCTGCCTTTTCAGAATGCCCCTTCTTGTATAAAGGTCTATTCAACTACATTGCTTTCAAGGTTTCCCCACAATGTAGATTTCGGTGATGAGGTTGGCTGGCAGGTGGATATTTTTTATTCTCCGAGTGATAGGTTAAGTTTTAATGCAAATGCATCCCTTACAAGCAGACATTATGATTACAGAGATGCTGACACTACAGTTTTAACAAGATATGAAAGAATACCACGTAACAATTCTTTTCTTCCTTCATTGAGAAATGAATTTTCCCCTTACTGGGAATTGTTTTTTGAAACGGAATATTACTGGAATAAAAATCTTAAAACTAAGATCGGCGTTGCAAGGAAAACAAGTGTTCTTTACAGTATAGTAGATCCTGCAAGTTCTGATATCATCCGTTCTT
Source organism: Ignavibacteria bacterium (assembly GCA_026417195.1). Taxonomy (GTDB): domain Bacteria; phylum Bacteroidota; class Ignavibacteria; order Tepidaquicellales; family OLB5; genus JAOADS01. The sequence goes on from JAOADS010000064.1 coordinate 8,845, forward strand.
TCACAGTACCGCTTGAGTTTCAGTATACTATATTTAAAATATATGGTTTGAAGGTAGTAGCTGAATTTCAGAGGGCTTATAACAGTCTCAGGGCAGGGGAGAAACACTACAATAGCCAGTTTACTTCGCTTTCCGTTTCACGTTCACCTAATTTGATTCTTGCCGGAAACTTTGAATTTACTGATGATGAAGAAGATCCGTCCGGAAAGAAATTCTGGGCAAATGGAGAATTAACCTATAAATTTTCCAGTTCAAACATAATTACTCTCTCATATGGAAGTGAAAGAGGAGGTCTTAAATGTTCAAGTGGAATATGCCGATATGTAAATCCGTTTAATGGTTTCAGATTAACTCTTATAAATAACTTCAATTAACATGAAACATTTTAAGTTTTTAATATTATCTTTTCTCACTTTCCCGGTTCTTTTTTTCACGGGATGTGAAAGTAATGATAATCCTTCCGGTTCCGTTTATATCCCGCAACCTGTTAACAAAAAGGTACTGGTTGAATTTTTTACAAATGCAGGTTGTAATCCCTGTATAGCAGCTCATAACTATCTCGATCAGATAGTTGCTGCCGGAGGTGTAACAATAAACGATACAAGTGTAGTTATAATCAGCTATCATACAAAATATCCTTTTATTCTCGATTCTCTTTACAGGGCTAACATTGAACATAATCAGGGAAGAGCTGATTACTACGGTGTTAACTATACTCCTCAGGCCAGACTTAACGGTAACATTAATCTGGCTAATTTTTCAGCATCTGACTCGACGGCACAGATTAATTTTGCCTTTAACACTACACGTTATCTAAACATTGCTCTCAGTAACGATTTTTCATCTTCCTCAGACAGCGGGACTGTTCCAGCCGTTATTACACCTGTAAATCAAATTTCCGCAACTGATCTGGTCTTACATATAGTGATAACAGAAAATCATGTTCCTTATATTACAGCACCAAATGGTATAAAATATCCAAACGATGTGATGAGGTATATGATTACTGGCAGGGACGGCGAAGCAATCAGTTTAGGCTCAGGTATCACAGTTACAAAACGTTATGGTATAGCACAAAACTGGAAAGAAGATGACTGCTATTTAAATGTTTTCGTACAAAGTACATCTTCTAAGGAAATTTTTGGCGTAGAAAAGATAAAAGTCACCAGTTCAGTGAGGTAATCTGTAATTTATTTTATTAGTTTTGTAACTGTGATAAGCAGTTTACAAAACATAGTATCATCATTTATTAAACTACTACTTTCCATAATTCTTCTCTATAGTTGTTCTGAGCAGCCTCTGAATGATTATCAGTCCCGTTCTTCTTCAAATGTAAATAATACAGATAAGATAAACGGAGTTACAATTGATGGTATAAACGGCATTAACAATATAGTTAATTCTCTTGCAAGACATAACCGGAAAATGACTGTGAGAATTGTTTTTGATGAATGGGTTCCGGCTTTGCAGTATCAGAATGCTGTTAACCGAATAGACAGCTTTGCCAATATTATGGGAGAAATGCTTGACAGTTATTATATGAGTCAGTATTCAGTTCATCAGTATAAACTCAGAGTTGAGGAATATGTAGGACTTCTGGGGGATAAGGTCGATATCTGGGAAATCGGAAATGAGGTAAACGGAGAATGGCTTGGTCACAGGGATTCAGTGATTTCTAAAATTGAATATGCCTTCAGATATGTGAAAAAATCTGGTAAGGTGACAGCTTTGACCTTATATTACAATAAGGACTGCTGGGAGAATCCGGAAAATGAAATGTTCAATTGGGTGAATAATTACCTCCCTCAGAAAATGAAACTGAACCTTGATTATGTACTGGTATCTTACTATGAGGATGACTGTAACAATTATCAGCCGGAGTGGCAAAGGGTATTTGATAGCTTAAGAGTAATTTTCCCGAATTCAAAACTTGGTATCGGAGAGTGTGGAACAACGTATCCAAATCGCAAGGCAGAATACATAACCAGATATTATTCAATGAGGATCACAACACCGGGATATATAGGTGGTTACTTCTGGTGGTATTACAGGCAGGACTGTGTTCCGTGGAATACAAAGCCTCTCTGGCAGGTATTGGAGAATGTTATTAATCTGAACTGATATTTATTTCCCAAAAATGAAAAAGGACGTGTAGTATCTATCACGTCCTTTTTAAGATATATGGTTAGTTTAATTTTATTTTGTCAAAATCATC
>JAOADS010000065.1 GCA_026417195.1 Ignavibacteria bacterium
CAACTATCCTGTCCAGTTCCTCACCCCTAAGCATATTAATTACTTCACGCTCATCAGCTACCTGCTGGGCCGGAGCATCGTTATATGAATCTACAGCTACGACGTACTGACCAAGTCTTTTTGCAGCTATTACAAATTCCTTACCGAGTTCTCCAGAACCAAGTAAAAGTATTTTCTTAATCATTTATACTTTTCAATTAATTTTCTTACTGGTTCGTTGTCTGCATAAACACGCCATTTCAGTATTTTACCGTTTCTAACCTCAGCTGTCCATGAAGCAGGGATTTCAAATCTGTTTTCTTCTTTAAGCCTTCCGTTTTCGGCAAGTGTTCCTTTAGCCTTTCCAAAGACTGCAACCATACCGTTTTTGCATATTATATCCTTGATCTCAACTGTATAGTCCGGAAAAAATGTCAGAAAAAGATCCCATGCTTTCTTCATTTCGGCTTTACCTCTGGTATTTATTCCCATAGAGTCTATAAATACAGCATCGTCATCTGTGATTTCGAGCATAGAGATTAAATCATGTGAATTGATTCTTTTTATGTATTCCTTAACTACATTCACACTTTCTGTGTGTTTTAATTCCTGCTCTATAGTTTCAATATATGAATCATTTAAAATTCCCAGATATGAAGGTTTAATTTCCTTTTCAATCACTCTGTATCCCGAACGCCTGACATGGAAAGCTTTAGATTCCCGAAGATTTGATACAACTGCAAATAGCTCAGTACCTTTAAAGTGCAGTGCTACTCCGTCTTCAACTCCATATCCGGGTGAAATCTCCGATTTCCTGATCATATTTCTATATGCTTTTCTCAATTCTCCCATCTTGTCATAATGAGGACAGAAGCTGCCTTCCAGTAAACCCAGACAGCTTATTCTCATCCAGATATCATCTTTAGGGTTTTTGAAACCATCTTCAAACCAGCATATAGCACCTGCACTCATTCCGCTTAAAATTATACCTTCTCTCCAGGCTTTTTTCAGTATTTTGGTCATACCGGTTTTTCTCCACACCTGCATTAGAAAACGGGGACTCCCTCCGCCGACAAATATTATGTCCTGACTCATAACTGTATTTTCCAGCTTTTTAGTCGGAGGTGCTTTCTTTGAGAGTTCAAGATGAGTCGGATGGCAATTAAGTTTTTTGTACGAACGATAGAATTTTTCTATATATTCAGGATGATCACCCCCTGCAGTTGGCAGAAAAAGCACTTTTGGTTTAAGTTTATTTGTCTGAAGCAAAATGTATTCATCAAGCAGCAGGTTATCCGGCTGATCACTGAAGCCTCCGCCTCCGAGGGCTATGATCTGACCGTTATGATTTTTTGATTTTAACCTGCCAATTTTTTCTGAGATATTACGTATAATTCTCATCATTTACAAAAATCGGAAAAAATTAGCTGAAGTGAAAGTTATCACACAGACCTATAGATCTGGTAACTCAGATTTTCTGGATTTACGGAAACGGGTTTTTACAACGTAGGATTAAATTTCAATCTTATTCAATACCTGTTAAACCATTTCTGCAAAATTGAGATAAATGCTTTGTGCAATTATTTCAATCTTCAAAGCTTACTGTTCCTGACAGTTACATGTGCATCTATCTCAAGAATATACTTCCCATTTTTTTAGGATATGACTTTTTTGTTATCTTTAATTACCTTGGAGTTAACCCTTGAGATGCCATATGCATAAAATTCTGAATTGTATGGCTTTTAATTAATTGTTATATTTGAGTTTAATTTTCCCCAAAAATGCCTAAAATTACACAAATTAAAGCACGTGAAATACTTGACTCAAGGGGTAATCCTACATTAGAAGTTGACGTAATCTTAAATGACGGTACAATGGGCAGAGCTTCAGTTCCTTCAGGTGCTTCTACCGGTCAAAAAGAAGCAGTTGAATTAAGAGACGGGGATAAGAAAAGATACCTTGGTAAAGGTGTCAGGAAGGCTGTTTCCAATGTTACAGACATTATTGCAAATGCTCTGATTGATACTGATCCAACCGATCAGGTAGGAATAGATAAAGTGCTTATAGAATTAGACGGAACAAAAAATAAGTCCAATCTCGGTGCGAACGCTTTGCTTGGGGTTTCACTTGCTGTTGCAAAGGCATCGGCTAACTATTATAAAATTCCTCTCTACAGGTATCTGGGTGGGACGAACGCTAAGGTTCTGCCGGTTCCTATGATGAATATAATAAACGGTGGAAAGCACGCTGATAATAATCTTGATTTTCAGGAATTCATGATAGTGCCGGCTGGTTTTAAGACATTTTCTGAGTCCCTGCGTGCGGGAGTTGAAATATTCCATTCACTGAAAAACGTACTTCATAAAAGAAAATTAAACACAGCAGTAGGAGATGAAGGGGGATTTGCTCCCGATCTGAAGTCAAACGAAGAAGCCTTTGAAATAATTCTCACAGCTATTGAGGCTGCAGGCTACAAAGCAGGGAAAGAAATATTTCTTGCACTTGACGCTGCATCCAGTGAAATGTGGAATAAAGATAAATATGATTTTTATAAGTCTCACCAGCCTTCAAAAACATCCGGAGAAATGGTGGAATATTATAAAAATCTTGTAAGTGACTATCCGGTGATCTCGATAGAAGATGCTATGAGTGAAGATGACTGGGATGGGTGGAAACTTCTCACTGAAGCTATAGGTGAAAACGTACAGCTTGTAGGAGATGATCTGTTTGTAACCAACAGGGAAATTCTGAAAAAAGGAATTGATATGAAGATAGCTAATTCAATTCTCATTAAAGTGAATCAAATCGGGACATTAACGGAAACACTTGATGCAATTGAAACTGCTAAAACCCATGCTTACACATGTGTTATAAGCCACCGAAGCGGCGAGACTGAAGATTCCGTAATATCAGATATTGCCGTTGCAACAAATTCGGGTCAGATAAAAACTGGTTCACTTTCCAGAACAGACAGAACAGCCAAATATAACCAGCTTCTGAGAATAGAAGAGGAGCTGGGCGAAGAAGCTGTTTACACAGGAAAAAGTATTTTTAAAGGATTAAACTTAAAGTAAACTGATGAAATCTACTGATTTTAAATTTTCTGTTCCAAAGTCTCTTATTGCACAGCATCTGAAAGTTCCAAGAGATGAATGTAAGCTTCTTCTGGTAAACAGAAAAACCAAAGAACTTGAAACGAAAAAGTTTAAGGATGTGATAGATTATATGGATGAAGGTGATTGTCTTGTTTTAAATGACTCAAAGGTTTTTGCAGCGAGATTGCATGGCACTAAGGAAAAAACAAATGCTAAAATTGAAGTTTTCCTCCTGCGTCAGCTTAGTCAGGATGATAATATCTGGGACGTACTTGTTGATCCGGCAAGAAAAGTAAGAATCGGCAATCGTATTTTTATTACCAAGAATCTTTATTGTGAAGTTATAGACAATACAACTTCACGGGGAAGAATCGTTCGTTTCAATTATAAAGGTGATTTCCAGAAATACATAGATAAATTAGGGAAAACACCTCTGCCTCCTTACATAAGGAGGGAACCAACTGAAGCCGATAAGGATAATTATCAGACAGTTTATGCTGAAAATACCGGTTCGGTTGCAGCACCTACTGCGGGACTCCATTTTACAAAAGAGTTGCTAAGAAGAATAGAGAAGAAAGGAATTAATATAGTTCCCATAACCCTTCACATAGGACTTGGTACATTCAGACCGATTGAAGTTGAAGACCTTACCAAACACAGAATGGACTCTGAATATTTTGAGATACCAGATTACACAGCAGAGGCGGTGAATACAGCCATTGAAAACAGGAAAAAAATAATAGCAGTAGGTACGTCTGTTGCGAGAGTTCTTGAAGCCAATACAACTGCGGGAAGGTTTATCCGTTCAGGTAAAGGTTGGACGGATAAATTTATATATCCGCCACAGGCTCTTAAGGTTGTGGATAAATTTATAACTAATTTCCATCATCCTCAATCCACTATGATTATGTTAGTCTGCGCTTTCGCTGATAAGGAACTGGTATTGAAAGCTTATAAAAAAGCTGTTAAGGAAAAATACCGGTTTTACAGTTATGGTGATGCAATGATGATTATATAAAATCAGTCAGGTAATGCCCCGTTCCTAACGGGGTTTTTAATTTATGAAAAGAAAAGTCATAGTAATTATAGCAGCCGCAGGAAAAGGAAAGAGGTTTTCAGAAATACCATCTTCCCAGCCGAAGCAATATATCAAATTGTTCGGTAAACCGATTATATTGTATTCACTTCAGGCTTTCCAGAGTTCTGCATATACAGACGAGATAATTGTTTCTGCATCGCCTGAATATTTTGACCTTATACATAAACTTTCTGTTGAACATAAAATCTCCAAACTTACCAAACTTACTGAAGGAGGCAAAACAAGATTCCACTCTGTAAGGAATGCATTTGAGCAGGCGGACTGCAGAGCTAATGATATTGTAGTAATACATGATGCAGCCCGACCAAATATTTCTTCAAGGTTTATTGATAGCTTCATAAAACTTGCTTTGAAAAATAAAAACTTAATTTCTGGTGTAAATATAAATTCAACAGTTAAAAAAGTTAAAAGGAATCTCATCTACGGATCTGTTGACAGAACTGATCTGTGGGAAATACAAACTCCCCAGGCATTCAGTTTCAAAACCCTGAAAGATTCCTACGCCGTTGTTAATGAGAAAAACTTCACGGATGAATCATCTCTTGTTCAGGCTGCTGGCTTTAAGGTAAGAATCACTGAGGGAAGCAGATTTAATCTGAAAGTAACAACACTTGAAGATCTTAATTTGCTTAAGGAAATCATGCAGCCTGCTTAAAATGAAAAAGGCTATGAAAACATAGCCTTTTGACGCTAAGCAGAATAAGAGAATTACTTCTACCTTATGAATTCAATTAAAGAGCTTGCAACATTATTTCCTCTGCTATCAAGCAGGAAACATCTGTAAATTCCCGGTGAGTCAACGCGAAGTTCAGGATCTGAAAAATATATATAATTCATGTCCGGAGTTACACTGAAATTTACTTTTTTGTAGTAGTCAAAACTATAACCATTATACCTATCAAGCTGAATTGAGCAATCCCTCAGCCCTAATGCGTAGTCACATTTAACCATCACGGTTACAGGTCCAGTGTAAAACCTGTCTCCGATACCCACTTCGCCTGATGCTCCATACCTTTCACAGAAGTAAAGCACGGGACCGTTCTGTGCTTTTAGTTCTGAAGTAAGACCGATAATTAATGTTAAAGCTAGTGCATAAAAAAACAATGTTGATTTTCTCATTTTAAACTTATTTTAATTTGTTAAAAATAATTTTCAGATTTACAAAATTAAGTAAAATAATCATTGAAAAATACATACAATCTTATCACAATTTTTTAAGAACTTCTTCTACTTTCTTTCGGAAATGCTTATCTTTTGAAACAGAAATTAGTTCATTTAAAACATTCTTATAGATCTGATTTCCGGATTCTTCAATAAGATCTAAAATAATTCTTTGTGTGCTTCGGGTATTTTCTTTTATTTTGTTTATCAGGAATCTTTCTACTTCTGAATTGTTTAAATACTTTCTAAGCAATGAGATTGCTGTATTTCTTACCCTTGCTGTTGAACCCATGTCTCCATATTTAAGTAAAACCTTTAGGACTTCAGGGGAATTTGATCTGTCCAGAGCCTGTATTACACTACGTCTGATAATATCTGTATGAGAATCTCTGTTTATGTAAGTGATAATGGTTTCGTAAATTCTTTCGGGTGGAAGCAGTTTTGAAAGAGCAGTGATTGCATCTGCCACAGTGTAATAACTTTCCTCAGTCTCAATTATGTTTTTCAGAAATGACTCCCATATTTCAGGTCTCTTTAAAAGGGTTCTTTTATTTTCAAAGATGTTACCAAGAAAGTTAATATACGCTCTCCTTACACGTGAGTCATTTTCTTTTTCAAAATATTCAATATACCTTTCATTATTTAAAATCTTATCTGACTTTCCCAGCGTTTGAACAGCTTCCGTTCTAACTCCCCAGAATTTATCGTTGCGGGCTGTTTCGAACAAAGCATTGATGATTTCATCATCATTCAGGAAGTCCTTTAATCCAGTAATGGCTGTTATCCTGTCAATTGCATCAGGTGAATTTTTTAACTGATAAAGCCAGTCACTTTTGGGTTTTGAAAAGTAAAGCTTACATAAGACTTTGTTTCCTTTGTTAAATATAACAGAAAGAGGTTTTGAGCTTAATTTGAATTTATGTACTGAGGTTTTTTCTGATGATTCAAGTAAAATGTCTTGCTTGCCTGTAGATGTAATAATAGTCACAGGTACTGGTGTTCTGAAAACAGAGCTTGAATCAAGCCTTTGTATCTGGTGAACTTCAACAATGAGTTCATTGTTATTATATTCATATTTTACTTTATACTCTGGCTGGCCTGCTCTGTAAATCCATTCATCAAAGAACCACTTCCAGCTTGCCGGCATTTTCTGTGTTATTTTATTCTGACCATCCATAACATAATGTAGGGCATCTATCAAGTCACCTGTTGAGACCGGTTTATGTTCATTACGTACGATGTAGGCATTAATGAAATTTCTGAAATTATCATCACCAATAAGATATCTGAGCATATTAAGCACAACAGAGCCTTTACCATATGTATTAGCACTGTGACCTTCATTACTGTATACAGGTTTCCTTGAGACAGCTGAATCTGTCCAGATAGCCCCCTGTCCGTTCCTGTAAATACCGTAATCAAATTCATCCTTGCCGTAAAGGTATTCAAAGTAGAGAGCCTGAAAATATGTAGCGAAACTTTCATTGAGCCATATCTCGCTCCAGTTCCTGCAGGTTACAACATTTCCCCACCAGTGATGAGCTATTTCATGAGCAACAAGACCTGTTGCATCATAGTCTGGTTCGGTAAACTCATCATAAACTGAACCGCTGAAAAGTACCACTGCACCGGTATTTTCCATTCCTCCGTATATGAAATCTTCAACAACTACCTGGGAAAATTTTTCCCATGGATATCGGTACCCGATGTATTCTGAAAAGAATTCTATTATGTCAACAGTATGTCTGTAAGAACGCTTCCCCCATTCTGATTTACCCGGAGGTACATACGATATAACCGGGATACCATCCCATGACTCTTCAATTTTATCCCAGTTACCGACTGCCAGCATGACAAGGTAGGAAACGTGAGGTTTCTCCTGAACCCACTGCCACGTAATTGTTCCGTCTGAGTTTCTTCTTTTCTTCTCGAGCCTACCGTTTGAAAGTGTTTCGTAAATGCTGTCAACCGTTACTATAACTTCAGTTGCTGCCATATCATTTGGATAGTCGTAACAGGGAAACCAGTAACGGTTATCCTCACCTTCACCCTGTGTCCACACCTGATAAGGTTTATCAGGAAAAGTTTCCGATGGCCCGATAAAATACATTCCTTTTTCTGGATTAATAACCGTGTATTCAATTTCATACATATATGGGAAACCGTTTTTAATCGCTTTTCCGGGAAAAATTGTAATTTCCTGACCGTCATATTCATATCTCATATCTTCAAAATCAAGTGCTTCCTGCTGATTATCAGTTGCACTGAAAATCCAGCCCTTAACACTTTTAACATTCATCCCGACGGCATCAACCTTAAAACTCTCCAAGTTTTCTGTAATGGACTTAATCAGAGTGGTGACTTTACCTTCTACTTTTTTAGCTTTCAAGTCAAGCCTTACCTCAATTGAAATATTCTGGACATCGTATACTCTGTTTCTCTCATCAGGCTGATGATCAAATATCTGAGAAAAGGAAAGTGAAACAAAAATGAAAAGGAAAACAGTAAGTTTTTTAAACATACTTTGTAACTTATTTAATTCGAAATGAAAAGTACATTATTCAGAGTGTTTAGATAATTTGTTTTATGTAATTTTCTCCTGAGCAAGGTTTCAACATTTAAGCTATTAATTCTTGAAATTCTTTGAAGTGAATTATTTTCTATTTTTAGGAACTATTTTCTGAAAAGAACTATTCTGTTGGTGTTTGTACCTTTACTGTTGTTAGACACCCCCCATATATTGGATGTCTTGGTGAATATCTGTTCATTAACTATAATCCCATAGCATTCAAATCCTTTGCTTATCCCGATATCCACAATATACTCATCAAGTTTTATTTCACCCTTTCTTACTTCACCTACCTCGAAAGCAACGTGAGCTTTCCTTTTGGTAATTCTGTACAGTTCTGAAAAAACACCAGATATAAAATTACACCAGTCTTCCAATCTTCTGGTTATAGTGATTTTTTCAGATACTTCTTCAACGTCAATGTTATTAAACCAGCAGCGTAACCAGTTATCTTCAGCATATTGAACTATGTCCAAAAAAGGTGGAGAGGTAACAGTTAAATGAACAGATGAATCTGGGATTTCGTTTGTTTCCCGTGCATCTTTGGTTAGAAAATTTGCAGATTTGGATATTGAGCGCAATTGCTTGACATGCTCAGCTTTAATATCACGGAGCAAATCATAACTCTTATTTAAAATTATTGATTTCGTGTTTCGGTAAGAAGGCACCTGTTTTCTTTGCTTATTTATCTTTTCCTGCTTTTCGGGTGATAGAGCCTGATTAGGAGGTAAGGTGTACACTGAAAAGAAACCTTTTGAATGACCGGTAAGTCTGTTAGTTGCAACCATTCTGATCCATAGATCAACTTCATCTTCTTTTTTTGTTTCTCTTTTCTCGGAAAGGTAATTTCTTAATGAAAGAATTTCACAGAAAGTTTGTTCATGAAAAAACATACTCAGATCGATATCTGATTTAATATCGTTGCGTATAGGAATACTTTTTATTCTTTCTTCAAGTTCTTTGATTGAAGGTATAAGTAATCTGGGTTTACACAGAATTTCACTTAAAGGATTAATATCATTTGAAATCACATTCCTTCCTAAAAGAGCAGCTTCAATGACTGTTGTACCTCTGCCTGAAAAAGGATCGTAAACAACGTCACCTTCTTTTGTCAGCAACTTTATAAAAAATCTGGGAAGATGGGGCTTGAAACAAGCCCTGTATGAAATTTCATGAATTGAGTTTGCTTGTCTTTGCCTTGAGGTCCAGAATTCGTTTACAAAACGAGGTACTTTGTTCCCTCCGAAAGTATTGCATTCATCTATTACTGCCTGAGGACTGTAAAATAAACTTTCATTATTGGTCAGTGAATAATTTGAAACGAATTGAGAAAAGTCTTTAGGATGTTTTATTTCATGAACAGACATTAACTAGGAATTGATGTTTAAGTTATTATCAGTTATTGTTCCTGCCAAACACCATCATCTTTCATTAAAGAAATTAGTTCATCCAGTGCATCATTATAAGGAATACCTCTTTTAATGACTTCCTTTCCCCGGTAAAGCGAAACCCAACCCGGACCTGAGCCTACAAATCCGTAGTCTGCATCAGCCATTTCTCCAGGTCCGTTCACTATACATCCCATGATAGCAATCTTAACTCCCTTGAGATGACTTGTTTTCTCCTTGATCATGGCAGTAGTTTTCTGAAGGTCAAACTGAGTTCTCCCGCACGAAGGGCAGGAGATATATTCAGTTTTTGATATTCTTGTTCTGGTTGCCTGAAGTATTCCGAATGAAATCTGATTTAATCTGTCAGTTGAAACTTCATCAGATTCAAGCCAGATTCCGTCGCCGAGACCGTCAGTTAGCAAACCCCCGAAATCAGTAGCTGAATATAGCATTAAATCCTCAACGTCAAGTTTACTGTAAGTCCTTTTTATAATAACCGGCACCGGAACGTCTCTGTTAATCAGTTCTACAAGGGCTCTCCTGATATCTGCCATAGCATGTGAACGATTCGTTTTTAGAATTATAACACAGAATCTGTCCCTTGATATCTCGTCGGCAAGTTGGTAAAGCTCATCTGTTGTTATTTCCAGAAAATTAATTCTGAAAGACTTCCTTTCTGCTGTGATGTATTGCTGTGCGGTAAACAGAGGAAATGAATCTGATTTATCATTTAGTGTGATCCAGTAGCTGTAATCGAAAACTTTACCCAATGTTCCGGGTAAGGCATAATTTATATCTGAAGAGCCAAGATAAATAAAATCGGCTGCATAATCTGAAATCTCCCATTTGTCAAGTTCCGCGGAATATTTATAGCCGATTTTACGAAGGTATTCCGGTGAGCTGAGCATATCTTTTTCAGCGGTAGCGAATACAACAGGAACATGACCACCTCCTATTTTATCAACCTCAAGTGTTAATCTCCTATTATAAGTGAAAGGATCAACAGGATAGTCAGTTATTTCAGGAATCGGTTTTTCCTGTTTTACTTCATCAGAACGTAAGGAATATCTTCGTACTAAACGTTTGCATACGGGAAGTTCAAATTCCGGTTCTTCAGTTAAAGAAACCCTGATTGTATCACCAAGTCCGTCCTCAAGAAGCGTTCCTATGCCTGCAGAGGATTTAATTCTTCCGTCTTCTCCGTCTCCGGCTTCAGTAACTCCAAGATGCAGTGGATAATTCATATTTTCTTCAATCATCTTGTTCACAAGTAATCTGTATGCCTGAACCATAACCTTAGGATTTGAAGCTTTCATTGAAAGGACTATGTTGTAAAATCCATGATCTTCGCATATCCTTACAAACTCTAGTGCGGATTCAACCATACCAAGGGGAGTGTCTCCGTAACGGTTCATGATCCTGTCTGAGAGGGAACCGTGATTTGTACCTATTCCTGTCTCTTATACACATCT
>JAOADS010000066.1 GCA_026417195.1 Ignavibacteria bacterium
CCATAGAGGTGTTCTATGATCTTCATATGTATCCCTTATCAGTCCATATCCGACTATCCTATCCAGTCCGTTAACATGAAAGAAAGCTAAATCATAAGATCTCATATTTTTGAAGATACTTCTCAGCCCATGCGTAAAACCCCATATAAGTATTGGCTGGGAGAAGCTGAACCTCCATGATTCCTCTGTTCCGCTGAAAATAAAACTGTGTGACATACTGAAAATGATTGACTTACTACATAAATAAAAAAACGGCAGAATAAATTCAATGTATTAGAGTGTGAAAATCACACAGCTCTTCCTGTAACGTAATTAACTTTTCTCATCCCGTCTCTGATACAACCGCCTTCCCATCTGTATTCCGGAACAGATTCCTTTGCAAGTGTTAAAAGTTCCTCAGATTTATACATCCTCAATACAGACACTATACCATCAAAAGTAGTAAGGACAGGAACAACAGGAAAAACATAAGTGAAAAATAATCTGCCAAATCTGAAAGGTCTGATAAAAGGAGTAAATAAGAAAAATAAAATGGGAGTAAAAATCAGAATGACAAGCAAATGAGAGATTTTCCTTTCAGCCGCTTCAAACACTGCTATAGGGTTAGAGGAAGTAAAAGAACTCCTGAAAATATCTTTGACTTCATCCGGGCTGAAATGAGGAATAGATGAATAAATCGTTCTTATACCTTTAAGTGAGTCGGGTACATCTCTTGCATCAACAGGCTCTGTGATGAAGCTTATCTTGCTGTTCCTTGATGCAAGATATCTGAATGAATCTGTATTCGGGTAAAGGTCACTTAAAACTATTGAATCAATTTCATCCTTCAGTTCCTCAGCCAATCTCAGTGAAATTCCTCCGCCTCCGGAGCAAAGGTCTGTTATTTTACGCTCACCTGTTTCTCTGCAAAGCTTTCTGATAATTTCATATGAAGGGCGGTAAACATCAAGTATTTCACCCATGAATCGCAGGTAGTCAACCATATATGAACGAATTGAACCAGGCAGCCATTTTTTGTCCTCGGTCTCGGCAAAATGATATCTTCTCATAAAGTCCAGATATCATCTGGGTGGTGAGTGCAGCCCAACTTTGTTTCCTTCGGTATCAGTTATAATAGCAATGTATCCGATATCATCTGTAACCTGCGTCTTGGGCTGAATTACTTTACCTCCGGCTTTTTCAACTCTTGAAATTACCTCATCTAGTATTCCGTCACAATTGAGATAAACTATAGTTCCTTTATCAGAAGGTTCTCCCTCGCCGTAAAGGATTGCACCTGAAACACCTTCTCTGTCTGAAGGGAAAATACCCAGCTTCATACTGCCCATCTCCCACAATGTTAGCTCACTTCCGAGAATTTCAGAATAAAACTTCATAGCCCTGTCAAAGTCTTTTACCGGAATCTCAAACCAGTTTAAACCGTTTTTAGACATTTTTAAATTTCCTCTGATAGAATTAGTTGTTGATTTTTCTCGCCATTAAATTCAGAGCGCTACCTACTTTAAACCACTCTATCTGATGTTTGTTCATAGTGTGGTTTAACATAACCGTTTCAGTTGTTCCGTCAGAATGTCTCAGAGTCATTTTCACCTTTGAGCCCGGAGATATATCCTTCACATCAAGGTCTATGACATCATCTTCCCTTATTTTATCATAATCCGAAGGATCTTCAAAGGTAAGCGGCAGCAGACCCTGTTTCTTTAGATTCGTTTCATGTATTCTGGCAAACGACTTTGCAATGATAGCCTTTCCGCCTAAATGTCTGGGTTCCATTGCTGCATGCTCACGCGAAGAACCTTCACCGTAATTTTCTTCCCCGACAGCTATCCATGGTATGCCTGCCGCCTTATATGCCCTTGCAACCTGTGGTACTTCTGTATATTCACCCGTAAGAAGATTCTTTACGCTGTTAGTCTTATCGTTAAATGCATTAACAGCTCCTATAAAGAGATTATTTGAAATATTATCCAAATGTCCGCGATATTTCAGCCATGGTCCTGCCATTGAAATATGATCCGTTGTGCATTTGCCTTTGACTTTAATAAGTACCCTCATATTACGGAAATCCTTTTCAAAGTCTGGATGGACAAACGGAAAAAGTTTCTGAAGCCTCTGGCTATTGGGATCAATTTCAACTTCAAGAGATGAACCGTCTTCAGCCGGAGGAACATAACCTTCATTTCCTTTTGTAAATCCATTTAAGGGTAGTTCTAATCCCTTTGGCTCATCAAGCTTAACCTCTTCACCTTTATCATTTATAATTGTATCAGTAAGAGGATTAAAAGTAAGTTTGCCTGCAAGGGCAAAGGCTGTAACTATCTCTGGAGAAGCAACAAATGAATGAGTTGCAGGATTTCCGTCATTTCGTTTTGAAAAATTTCTGTTGTAGGAAGTTATTATTGAATTCTTTTCCCCCTGCTTAACATCGTGGCGTTTCCACTGACCGATACAGGGACCACATGCATTTGCAAGAACCAGTCCTCCGATTTTTTCAAATATCTCAAGTTGTCCGTCTCTTTCTATTGTAGCCCGGATCTGTTCAGACCCGGGAGTTACTGTGAACTCCGATTTCACTTTAAGTCCTTTCTCAAGTGCCTGCTTTGCAACAGATGCTGCTCTCTCCATATCCTCATATGATGAGTTGGTGCAGCTTCCTATTAAAGCCACCTTGAGTTCCTCCGGATATCCATTTTCCTTAACTGCCTGTTTGAATTCAGATATTGGCCAGGCAAGGTCTGGTGTGAAAGGTCCGTTAATGTGAGGTTCAAGTTCAGAGAGATTTATTTCTATTATCTCATCATAGAATTTATCGCTTCCTTCATCAGCCCTGAGGTAATCTCCGAGTTCATCTGCAAGCCGGGCTACTTCCGGCCTTTCTGTTGCTATAAGATATCTTCGCATATTTTCATCGTAAGGGAATATTGACGTTGTTGCACCTATTTCTGCTCCCATGTTACAAATCGTTCCTTTGCCTGTGCAGGATATAGTCTTTGTCCCTTCGCCGAAATATTCTATTATAGAGCCCGTTCCGCCTTTGACAGTTAAAATTCCTGCAAGTTTAAGTATTACATCTTTCGGTGATGTCCATCCGCTCATTCTTCCTGTCAGATGAACGCCGATTAATCTCGGGAACTTAAGTTCCCATGGCATTCCTGCCATAACGTCAACTGCATCTGCTCCGCCTACACCGATTGCAATCATGCCGAGACCGCCGGCATTCGGAGTATGTGAGTCTGTTCCAATCATCATTCCCCCGGGGAATGCATAATTTTCAAGCACAACCTGATGAATTATGCCTGAGCCGGGTTTCCAGAAACCTATTCCGTATTTTCTTGAAACACTTGCGAGAAAGTCATAAACTTCCTTGTTATCATCATATGCCCTGAGAAGATCATCCTTTGCTCCTGTTTCAGCCTGTATCAGGTGATCGCAGTGAACAGTTGTAGGAACTGCAACCCTTGGTATTCCGGCTGACATAAACTGAAGCAGTGCCATCTGGGCTGTAGCATCCTGCATTGCAACCCTGTCTGGTGCAAACTCAGCAAAATCTTTTCCCCGCTCAAAAGCCCTGTTGGTTTTTTCCCAGAGATGAGAATATAAAATCTTCTCAGAGTAAGTCATAGGACGATTAAGAATCTTTCTCGCTTCATCTGTTTTCTCCCTCAGGGAAGAATAAACTTTTTTTATTAAATCCAAATCGAACATTTTCTTTGAAATTTAATTTGTAAAACTTATATTTTCTTCTTTCAACAGGCTCATATTTCTGAACCTAAGTATAAGCTGGGCTACAGTAGCAACATCCCTCATACAGTATCTTTTGATCTTCTCAATATCCCCTTCTTCCCAATATGCAGAATAAACCTGAGATCCGTCCATTTCAGATTTTGGAGAATCTATTCCGAATATATATGCAAGCAGATCAAGGGAAGTAAAACTTTTATAATCTCCGAACTTCCAGAGTTCCATAGTATCAATGTGCTGAACCTCCCATGGCTTCTTGCCTGAAGTGTCAAGTATTGAAGGTATGATTATATTGTTTAAAAGACATCTTCTTGCAATGTAGGGGAAATCAAATTCTTTTACGTTATGACCTGCCAGGACATTAAACTCAGATGAGAAATGTTCCTGAACTAATTCACAGAACTCTTCCAGCAGTTTCTTTTCATCATCACCATAAAATGCCTTTACTCTCAAACCTATTTCACTTTCGTTTATAACAAAATATCCCACACATATACATATTATCTTCCCGAACTCAGCATAAATTCCAGCCCTTTCATAAAGACCTTCAGGAGATAAACCTTTTTCTATCTGATTAGCCATCTTCTTTTTCCAAAACTCTTTCATCATATCCGGAAGCTCGTAAAAATTTTTATACTGAGGGACTGTTTCTATATCTATTATAAGGTAATCCTTTAATTCAGAAAATTTTAACTTCTCCATATCTTATAAATTAAATGCATTTTTTATATGCCTTATTTTAAATTCGCCCTTACTCTTAAAAACAGTAATCACATCAATCCTCTTCTCATAATTCTCATATTCAGGGTGTTCAGATAAAAACCCCTCTGCAGATTTCACAAGCTGAATTTGTTTCTTCTCATTTACAGATTCTTCCGGCTCTCCAAAACTTTTATTTGTTCTGGTCTTTACTTCCGCAAAAACTATCACATTACCCTCTGTATATATGATATCTGTCTCAGCTCTCTGGTAGCGGTAATTCCTTGAAATAATTTTATAGCCATAATTCTCAAGATATTTTGCTGCAATAGTTTCTCCGGATGAAGACAGACTTCTTTTTTTCAAAACAACTCGCCCTGCAAAACTTTCAGTTTAAAAGAACGCCTGTGAATCTGTGTGTAACCGAACTCAAGTATCTCGTCAATATGTTTTGAGGTACAGTAACCTTTATGAACAGAGAAACTGAAGTGGGGAAATTCATTCTCATATTCACACATTATCCTGTCACGAGTAACCTTGGCAATTATGGAAGCTGCAGCAACAGAAAAACTTTGTTCATCAGCTCTTACTAAATTAGTAACTTTTTCATTTCCCTTATCATAGAAATTCCCGTCAGCTATAATAACTGACGGTTTATTACTTAGTTTGCATATTGCAGTATTCATAGCCTCGGTTGTAGCGTTTAATATATTTAACTCGTCTATTGTTTTATTATCAACTATTCCAACTGCCCAGCAGATACATGAATTTATTATTTCCTCATATAACTCTTCCCTTTTGTTATGACTAAGCTTTTTTGAATCATTTACACCTTCAATGTAAACATCATCAGGGAAAATAACAGCAGCAGCTACTACCGGTCCTGCTATAGGTCCTCTTCCGGCTTCATCAACTCCACAGAGCAATCCACCTTTTTTCCTTATGGAGTTATCAAAATCAAAAAGACTTCTGGAAATTCCCGATACCAGAGTTTTCATTGAACTTTGAATGTAAAGTTACCAATTTAAATCTGTACTAAAAATTCATTTTTGCTAACCTATTATGCTTAGATCTTTGAATAACTTCTTAAAAACTCTTCTTGATTTTGTTCTACCGGATCTTTGTGTGTCATGTGAAGCTCCTGTAGAGAAGAAAAGAAGATTTATATGCAATGAATGTTGGAAAAAACTTATAATGATTCAGAACCAGCCTGAGTGGTACGACAGAAATTTAATCAGGTCTTCATTCAGTCTTTTTGAATTCAGGGAAGACACTGAAATCCAGAAAATCATACATGCATTCAAATACTCCGGAATGAAATCAATCGGAATAATATTAGGTGAGGAAATAGGAAAACTTTTAAAAGAAAAACAAGCGGATTACATTTTACCTGTTCCTCTTCACATAGCCAAATTAAGAGAAAGGAAATATAATCAGAGTCTTTACATAGCAAAGGGTATAGAGAAAGTTACGGGATGGAAAGTTCTGGAAGAAGCCTTGAAGAGAATAAATTACACCAAATCGCAGACCGGACTCAACTTTTCAGAAAGACAGAAAAATGTATCAGGGGCGTTCAGGGTTAATAAAAGATATTCAGAATTACTTAGAGGTTCATCAGTATTAATAACTGATGACGTTATAACAACCGGAGCTACTATAAATGAATGTGCAAAGATACTTAAAGATGCCGGAGTTAGGGAAATTCACACAGCCTCATGTGCATTTGCAGGAGGGAACTAAAATGTAGAATTAAGTTTAATTGTCTGAATTTAATTCATAACTACAGCTTCCTTAACTCATATCCGTCTTTTTTGTCTGCAACTTCATATCCCATACTTTTTATCTTTTCCCTCAGTTCATCCGCAAGCTTGAAGTTTTTTTCTGTCCTTGCTCTTAATCTGTTTTCTGCAAGTTCAATAACTTCATCCGGTATCTCAATGAGATGGCTTTTCTCTTTCTCAAGCTCTAAACCAAATACTCTGTCAAAATCGTAAATCAGTTCAAGCCTTAATTTGTCTGAAATAGTATTATTTCTCACAACCTCCCACATAACTGCAAGAGCCTGAGGCATGTTAAGGTCATCGTTTATCGATTCAATAAAGTCCGTTCTGTATAACTCTGCTCTCTGGTTCTCACCTTCCCTTCCGGGCAGATTTTCATCCCTCATTCTTTTAATGTTCTGTCTTAACCTCTCCAGTGAATTTTTGGCAGATTCAAGGAGCTCCCAGCTGAAAAGCATCCTTTTTCGGTAATGAGTTCCAAGGCACAGATATCTGAAATCAAGCGGACTGAATCCGTTATCAGTTAATGTCTTAAGTCTGAGGAATTCACCTTTTGATTTCGACATTTTGCCGTCTTCCTCTTCAAGAAACGCTCCGTGTAACCAGTAATTCACAAAAGGTTTGCCGGTACATGCCTCAGACTGTGCAATTTCATTAGTGTGATGAACAGGTATGTGATCTATTCCTCCGCAATGAATATCAAAAGTATCTCCAAGAAATTTCCTGCTCATAGCTGAACATTCAATATGCCAACCCGGAAATCCAGTCCCCCAGGGAGAATCCCATTCCATCTGACGCTTTTTATCTTTTGGAGAAAATTTCCACAAGGCGAAATCAGTTTTATTTCTTTTCTCACTTGAGAACTCCACCCTGCTCCCCTCCTGCATACCTTCCACATCAAGCTGGGCAAGTTTACCATAGTCACTGAGAAGTGAAGTGTCAAAATAAACTCCATCAGTTGTAATATATGTGTAACCTTTCTCCTCAAGACATTTGATCATTTCTATCTGTTCCTTAATGTAATCAGTTGCCTTTGTATATCTAGTGGGAGGAATTATATTCAACGCTTCAGAATCTTCCATAAATACTTTTGTGTAATATTCCGCTATTTCCCAGACTGTCTTACCGGTCCTTGCAGATCCTATTTCCATCTTATCTTCACCCTCGTCAGCATCTGAAACCAGATGACCAACATCTGTAATGTTCATTATGTGATTGACTTCATAACCGTTGTAAATAAGCACGCGTTTTAAAAAATCTTCAAAAAGAAAAGTCCTGAAATTACCTATATGCTGATAGTTGTAAACAGTAGGTCCGCAGGTATACATACCTGCTTTACCTTCAGCTATGGGCTTGAATTCCTGCTTCGTGCGGCCAAGAGTGTTAAATAAGTAGAGCTTCAATGAAGAATCTTAGAGATTTATTTTCAAAAATCATATCCCTGTTTCAGGCTCTTTTCAACCCGAATTTCAGGCAGATAAAACACAGATCAAGGTTCTGAATGACTAAGTTTATATTTCTTCTTTCAGGATTATATTGTATGGACTGAAACTCAAATATAATTATCACTTATGAATTATTAAATGCAGAGAATCTGATTCCGCCTTGACGATAGCGTTTACTTTTGTGTGTAAATTCGAACAGGGGTTAAGAAAACAAACTAATCCGTAGATGGTGTTGTCATACCCGCGTAAGCGGATATCCCGTTTAGATTCCTACATTCGCAGGAATGAGACAGGTTATGTTGCTGAACTACAAACTCTCATACTCCCATATGAAAAACAGCCGTTAAGTGAAAAACTGAGCTTGCGTTAATAAAATTCGGACTGTCTGAACCACGATTACATCGTGGCGAGTTTCCGGATTTTTAGCAAGCGAGGTTTTGAACAGGCTGTTTTTCATCGGGTGCCGTTTTCTTGGTTCTTCTTTTGGGCAAGCAAAAGAAGAACAAAAGAACAACTATTAGATTCCCGCATTCGCGGGAATGACGGGTTATGTTATGTTGAATACATTGACCCAAGCAACTACATACAAATAATCCTATAGAGAGATGCTTTAGAGAGATAAAAAGAAGAGTCAGAGCTATTGGGTGTTTTGAGAATGTAGAGAGTGCTGACAAATTAGTTTACCTGGTAGTAGAATATCTAAATTAAAGACGAGGCTCTATACCAACTAATCCTGAATTCAATTTTACACACTAAATGGAACGTTATCGCTATGACATAAAGAAGATGATCTGTGATCTATATTTTTTTAGTCTTGACTTAATTGACAGCGATAACTAAAATGAAGATTAATTTATATATCAAAGCAGGCTTATTAATCCAAAGAATCCAGATCTGAGAATTTTATTAGTAAACGCATCTGAAATATGGGGCGGTGGTGAATATTACACACTTCGTCTTGCCTGTGAGTTAAAAAGAAACAACCATTACGTAGCTGTTACCTGCTTTGAAAATTCAGATTTAATGAAGAAAGCTCTGGAGAACTCACTTGAAGTTATTCCGCTTCCTGAAAACCTTACTAATATTATAAGTCAGATAACTGCTGTCAGAACCATCTCCGATTACGTAAAAAAACTTGGCATTAACATAGTTCATACAAACACTTCAAAAGACAGAACTATCGGAGCCATAGCAGCAAAGTTATCTGGTGCACTTCATATAACTTCCTGTCACAGCCTTGAATCTTTGAGACATAACCTGACCCATATAATAAGAAACTCATACATGACAGATGCCTTTATAGCAGACGGTTTCAGTATGAAAGATCTCCTTATTAAATCTGACAGAATTCCAGAAGAAAAAATATATGTTATCCACAACGGAATTAATCCGGATGATTTCAAGCGTGAAGCAGATATCAGATATAGCTCACGCAAATGTTTGGGAATTAATGAAAACGACATCGTTATCGGAAACGTAGCAAGGTTTGTACCTTTTAAAGGTCATAAATATCTGCTGGAAGCATTTCATAAATTAAAAATTAAATATGAAAATGTAAAACTACTCTTAGTAGGTTCAGGAGAGCTTGAAGCTGAGCTGATTGATTCAGCGAATAAACTGAAAATAGCAGATAAAGTCATTTTTGCTGGTCACATTGAAGATCTCAACTCTTTTTACAACGCCACGGACATTTACGTCCAGCCTTCGCTAAATGAAGGAGGTGAATTGTTCCCCTATACGGTTCTTTACGCTATGGCACATGCAATTCCAGTAATAGTAACAGACTCGGGAGATATGTCATATATGGTGGAAAACGGAGTTAATGGCTATGTTGTAAAGAATAAATCTTCTGATGAAATTTCAGACAAACTCAGGATTCTTGTTTCGGACACAGTGAAAAGATCTTCGATGGGCAAAGCTTCCTACAGAAGATTAACGGAAAACTTTACATTTGAAATTATGTATAGTAATACCCTTTCATTATATAATTCTTTACTTCAGAAAGAACAACTTACAAATTAAAAGCATAATGAGTTTTTACTTATAATTAGTTAAACTATCTTTGTTTATGGAATTCCTTTTACATTGGCATCCGTTACTGTCTGTTTTATTCATTTGCGTCTTAACCGTTTCCTTTGCATACATAGGTCTTTCTCTCATAAGAAAAAATTTCTCAGAAGATACTCTGAAGGATAATCATGAAGTAGGTGGTCTTATTTTCAATGCATTCGGTTTAATATATGCAGTGCTTCTCGCATTTGTAGTATATATTACATGGACAGAATATGATAACGCCAAAATGAACCTTGAAACAGAAGCGACCGAACTTTTAAATCTCAGGTTTGATTCAAATGCTTATCCAGAAGAAATAAAAAATAAGATTTCAGAGCTTATAAGGGATTACGCTCTGAATGTTGTGAATAAGGAGTGGGATTCCATGAACAAAGGTGAAGTCAGTGATGAAACCACAGAAAGTTTCCATAGATTATGGTCTGTATATACCGAAATCAACACAAGTGACATCAGAAACCTGCAGATTTACAGTGAGTCACTGAAACATCTGAACCACCTTGGTGAAAAAAGACGCGAGAGAATTTTCAGTCTGAAGGAAACCATACCTCCGATCATCTGGGCAGTTTTGTTTTTCTTTGCAATAATTTCAATATGCTATACTTTCTTTTTCTTCACAAAGAGATTCTGGGCGCAGTTTATCATGACAGCAGGTTTTACCATAACCAACAGTTTCATTCTTTACATGATATATGTTCTGGATCACCCGTTTACAGGATATTCACGCATTGAACCCGACTCATTCAGATATTTATTATCGTTACTTAACTGATTTTCCACGGAGCATTCAAACCCAGATCGAAAAGTTTCTCCTCAAATTCAGCCCTCTCACGGTTCTTTCTGGGAGTACCGTCTTCTTTAACCCATCCGAATTTTATCCCGAGTTCAAGGGCTTTAGTGTAATTCCCCGAAGTTATCTCCCTTATAATTTCCTTCTCAGGTCCCGTAAGTGACATTGCATTAAACCTGTAATCAAGAAACGCTTCCCATGCAAAGGGACACCACTTGCTTACAATTTCATAGCCAATCACTTCGGAATATTTCCTTATCTCATATTGAGCATGTGAATCCATTCCTGTCTCTTA
>JAOADS010000067.1 GCA_026417195.1 Ignavibacteria bacterium
CTTCTATCTGCTGTCTGTTATATGACGGCTTAAACTGAACAACTATGTTATTCTCACATCCCATCCACGTATTTGAATTCCCCATACCTTCCCTCATCCCGAATACAGGTGATGCGTATTCTACCTGAGGAAATGTTCTTATCTGATTGATGAGAGAATTAAGAGTGGAATTATCTGAAACAGTGCGAAGCCTTATGAACTGCCTCACATCGTTCTTTTCGTATGAATGCTCTGAAGGTATATCTCCGTAGGAACTCATAAGCGATATAAACTCAACTCTTGATATCTCCTGCTTGAGTTTTATGTATATCAGTTCTGGTTTATGGACAAGGTAATACCTTTGTCCCTGATAGTAGTAATAGTCTGTTATGCTGGAAGAATTCTGTCCAACTGAAAAGTTTGTCCAGCCTACAAGACTTAAGGATACGGCTGACAAAAGAAGTAAAAATGCTTTGGAGACGAAATTCATATTCTGTAATAGTTTTAAGTTAATTAAAAAGCATTTTACCTGAATATTTAGTAAAAATCAATGGTAAATTTAATTAAAAATTACCTGATAATTATGAACATCAAAGAATTATTTATGTCGGATAATGATAACGTTTTATAGTTAGCAATATTCAGTTGAAACTCTCTGAACAAAATATAAGATATAAACAGAATTCCGAAGTAAATACTTTTGAATTGAACGAAGTAAAAGTTTCCTTATCCTTTTATATTTATAAAAGACCTTAAAATGTCATAAAAAAGATTTTTTATTTTGTTAATAAATAATTATTTTTGTAACACAATTAAAATATTCCATCAAACTAAAAGTAAGCCAATGCAGGGCTGAATTTAACTGAAAGGGGAAAACAAATGAACAAAGAACAACTTATTGACAACATCGCCAGTGATGCAAAAATCACAAAAGTTGCTGCCAGAGCAGCACTTGAATCATTTATTGAGAGTGTTACTAGATCTTTAAGAAAAGGTGATAAAGTATCACTGGTAGGGTTTGGGACCTTCAGTGTTTCAAAAAGAAATGCAAGAAGCGGAAGAAATCCCAAAACAGGAGCATCAATCAATATACCCGCTAAATTAGTAGCTCGTTTCAAGGCAGGAAAAGCATTATCAGATGCGGTGAACAGGTAAAGAACATCCTTTATGGACTATAAGGAATTTTAAAGCCCTCACTGACAAGAGGGCTTTTTAATATAACCTTTAAAAACTATTACTAGGATCTATCTAGAAAACTCGTCATAATCTTCATCTTCAAACTCATCAATATCCAAATCATCATAGTCCATTCCGTCATCGTCAAGTGCTTTTTCCAGTTCCTCAATATCTACTTCCTCATTATATGCTTCATCTTCGTGGTCTTCAGGTTTATCAAGAAGTTCCGGTGAACAGACTGGGCATTCATTACATTCAATAAAATCTGGAGGGATACTCCATCCCATTTTTTTTATAATCTCTTCTTCATACTCATGCCGTTCACCGCAGGCACATTCAGTGATAATTTCTCTTTTTTTCTTTCTCATTTGAAAATTTAATTCGTATATCTTATGATTAAAATATACACAAAAATACTATTTAATAATTTTTTCAACAATACATTATAAAAAATCTGGATATATTTTCTGAGAAATCAAACCGCGAACTATCATAAAACTTTTTACAATACTAAAACTGTACCAAATAAGTAAATTTATTGTAAATAATTAAATTGCAATATTTGTTAAAATATGGTGAACTTTTTTAAAGCGGAAATATCTGGTTTCGGTAAATATCCTAAAGCCTTGTGCAAGATAACAAGACCTTCAAATCCAGATGAGATAAAATCCAGCTTATCTAATGGAACTAGTGTGATTCCAAGGGGACTTGGCAGAAGTTATGGTGATGCTTCTCTGAATAGCAAGGGCTATGTTGTTGAATCGTTGTTATTAAACAAGTTCATTTCATTTGATGACCGTTCAGGCGTTTTAAAGTGTGAATCTGGTGTAACCTACAATGATATTTTAAAGACTTTTGTAAAGAGGGGCTGGTTTCCCGGTGTTACTCCGGGCACCAAATATGTTACAATAGGTGGAGCAATTGCAAGTGATGTTCATGGCAAAAACCATCATAAAGAAGGATCATTTTCAAATTTTCTTATAAGTTTTAAAATACTTACGGCTGACTCTGAACTTCTGGAATGTTCCAGAGAAAAGAATTCAGATTTATTCTGGGCTACTGTTGGAGGTATGGGAATGACTGGTTTTATTACTGAAGCTGAAATAAAATTAAAAAAAATAACTTCAGTGTTCATAAAGAACAAAACACTTAAATTAAAAACATTAGAGGAACTTTTCGAAAAATTTGAAGAAAATGATGACAGCTATATTTACTCAGTAGCGTGGATAGATACTATCGCGTCAGGAGCAGATTACGGAAGAAGTATTTTATATCTTGGAAATCATGCAGATAAAGATGAATTACCTTATAAGACCAAAAAGTCTGAAGAAATCAAAGTAAACTACGGCAGGACTATATCAATACCCTTCGAGTTTGGATTTACTCCTCTTAACCGGCTTAGTTTAAAACTGTTTAATGCTTCAATATATAACAGAGAAAAAGAAAACGAAGACTACATACATTTTAACAGATATTTCTATCCTTTGGATTCAGTTTTGAACTGGAATAATATCTATGGAAAAAACGGCTTTGTGCAATATCAGCTAATCGTACCGGAAGAAAATGGCAGAACTGCAATTGATAAAATCCTGCATAAAGTTGTATCATCTGGTGGTGGTTCTTTCCTGGCTGTCCTGAAGAAAATGGGTGACCAGGAAGGCTTACTTTCCTTTCCGTTCAAAGGCTATACATTAGCTATGGATTTCCCTGTAAAACCCGGTTTAACTGATTTATGCAGAGAACTTGATAAAATACTTCTTGACTATGGCGGAAGAACGTATCTCACAAAAGATTCAATCCTTGACGAAAATACATTTAAAAAAATGTATGACGGGAAATGGCAGAAATGGTTATCTGTAAAACAAAAATATGATCCGGCATGCAGGTTTCGTTCGGAGCTGGGAGAAAGGATAGGACTATGTCAGGTGTTCTGATTCTTGGTTCAGGGTCTCTGATAGCAAGAGCATGCGCATCAGAATTCGCATCACGTAATTATAACGTATATTTTGCCGGCAGAAATAAAACAGAAGCTGAAAAGCTTGCAAATGATTTTCACATAAGATATGAAATAAAATCATCCGGTTTTGAATTTGATGCTACAAATTTTGGATCACATAAGGATTTTATAAACAATTTGTTTGAACTTGCAAACGATATTGAGTATGTTCTGATAGCATTTGGATATCTTGGGAAACAGGAAATATCTCAGGAAAATTTTTCAGAAGCAGAAAAAGTCATAGACACTAATTTAACAGGAGTTGTATCGGTATGTGAACTCATTGCGTCATACTTTATTCCTAAGTCATCCGGCACGATAGCGGTTATATCTTCAGTTGCAGGCGACAGAGGAGGGCAAAGTAATTATATATATGGTTCAGCCAAAGCCGGGTTGAGTGCCTATCTCAGTGGACTCAGGTCAAGACTATGTAAAAATAACATCCATGTCCTAACAGTCAAACCGGGTTTTGTTGATACACCTATGACTTACGGCATGAAAATTCCTAAATTACTTCTGGCATCTCCTGAAAAAGTGGGTAAAGACATTTTCAAAGCAATGCTGAATAAAAAGAATGTAATTTATACACCTTTTTATTGGAAGTGGATAATGTTTATAGTTAAATTAATACCTGAATCCATATTCAAGAAATTAAAAATATAAATTTACATAAGGAGGCATGACATGACCAGAGGTCCCGTATCTGTTTTCATGGAGAAACATTTCCGCCATTTCAATGCTGCAGCCTTAATGGACGCTGCAAAGGCATATGAGAAACATCTCAACGAAGGCGGTAAAATGATGATAACACTTGCCGGCGCCATGAGTACCGGTGAACTTGGCATCTCACTTGCTGAAATAATAAGACAGGATAAGGTACATATCATTTCTTGTACCGGAGCAAATCTTGAAGAAGATGTTATGAACCTTGTTGCCCATTCACATTATTTAAGAATACCTAACTACAGAGATCTCAAACCTGAGGAAGAAAGGGAACTGTTAGACAAAGGTTTAAACAGGGTTACAGACACATGCATTCCTGAAGAACAGGCTTTCAGAAGGTTACAGGATAACGTATTTGAACTCTGGAAGGAAGCTCAGAGTAAGAACGAAAGTTACTTCCCTCATGAATATTTATATAAACTACTTTTAAGCGGGAAACTTGAAAAATATTATGAAATACCACCTGAAGATTCATGGGTACTTGCTGCAGCAGAAAAGAACCTTCCTCTTGTGGTACCTGGTTGGGAAGACTCAACGCTTGGAAATATATTTGCTTCGTTCTGTATTAAGGGTGAGCTCAATACCTCTATAATGAAATCAGGTATAGATTATATGATCTGGCTTGCAGACTGGTATGGTAAAAACTCCGCTGGTAAGGGAGTTGGATTCTTTCAGATTGGCGGGGGTATTGCCGGTGACTTTCCTATTTGTGTAGTACCAATGATGTACCAGGATTTGAAATTAAAGGATACTCCGTTCTGGAGTTACTTCTGTCAGATATCAGATTCAACAACAAGCTACGGTTCATACTCTGGAGCTGTACCTAACGAAAAAATAACATGGGGTAAACTTGATGTTGAAACTCCAAAGTTTATAATTGAAAGTGATGCAACCATAGTAGCACCTCTTATATTTGCGTGGTTGTTGGGATTATAATTTAAATTTCTGTGGAACGTAAGATTCATAGATTTGATAAACTTATATTCATCAGTATCATCTCATATCAGTTTATTACATTTTACCTCACATTAATCTATAAGTACTGGATTAATTCAACTCATCATTACATTTTTTCCAGAAACTTGTTAGGTGAAACCCTCAGGATGTTTGATTTGCTTTACACCGGTAACCTTTTCTGGATAATATGTTTTCTGATATCTTTAGTAGCTTTAGTGAACATCTATTTACATTTTCCTAAAGTTAGTTATTCCTCATTAAAGATTATTTCTCTTATTTCGCTTATCAGCATAATAATTTTTCTATATGTTATTTTTCTGGGAAAACCTCCAAAGGAATCATTCTCAGAAAACCTGGTTTCCTTATCAGAAAAAGGTATCATCACTGTTTCAGCTCTGTCATTTTCATTAATACACCTGTTTATCATAGTATCTTTATGTGTGATTTCATTTTCTGCCTTGATGAAACTGTATTGCTGGAAAAGTATATTTATAACCCTTCTGACCGTATCCTCTGGATATTTGATTGTATTTATGTTTTGTTATAATTTCAAAGATGATTATTCAACCCTGCTGGAAAATAAAATAACTGCAGATGCAGGAACAGTGCTTGGTGCTGCTGTTTGGGGAGGAAACCGACCTTCACCTGTTTTAAGGGAGAGAATAAATAAAGGTTACGAGCTTTATTCAAAAGGTATAATCAGATATATAGTTTTAACCGGTGGAGGTTCGCCCGGAGAAATGACTGAAGCAGAAGTTTCCAAGAGGGAACTTTTGAAAAAAGGAGTAAAGGAGCAGTTTATACTTGTAGAAAATAAATCAAACTCAACTCTTGAACAAATATCTTATTTAAGTAAAAACGTTTACAGGCAAAATAACTGGAACTTAATTGTCATCATAAGCGATAATTTTCATCTTTTGAGAACAAAACAGATAAGTCGTTTCTTCGGACTTAATATATATACTGTATCTTCAGATACGCCACTATCTGCTGAATCTACTTTCAATTTCTGCATAAAAGAATCACTTGCTGTAATTTTGTTCTGGCTATTCGGAATAGGTTAAATTATTTTTGTAAATATGTCACTCACCAGACATTCGTTAAGAGAAAAATCACTTCAGATTCTATATGCATATGAACTTACAGGAGATCCTATTGAACAGATCATGCATTATCAGCTTGCAGAAATAAATAAACCTGTTGATATCAGATTCTGCGAGAAACTGGTAGTGAAAACAATTGAAAACAATCAGTATTATGATACCCTTATACAAGATACAGTTGAAAACTGGGATATAGAAAGAATTGCTCTTTTAGACTCAATTATTATTAAAATGTGTATAACTGAGTTTCTTTTCTTTGAAGAAATCCCGACAAAGGTATCAATAAATGAATACATAGAAATAGCAAAAGATTTCAGTACAGTTAATTCTGGAAAATTTGTAAACGGGGTTCTTGACGCCATTTTAGCTAAGTTACTATCGGAAAATAAAATCATGAAAAAAGGTAAAGGCCTTTTGAACTCAAGTACACGCAAAGATTAATTTTATTTGTGAACAAAGGCAAGAAAAAATGGCTCTCGGCTAATGTTATAAACTGGTCATTATTTGATTTCGCCAATTCAACTTTCGCCACTATAGTTGTTGCTTTTGTATTTGCTGTATATTTTAAAAAAGTTGTAGCCTTAAACCAGCCTTCCGGTGATTTATACTGGTCTTTAGCCATTAATATATCAATGCTTGTCGTAGGACTATTAGCTCCCGTCTTAGGTGCAGCGGCAGATACTTACGGTAATAAGAAAACTTTTCTTATAATATTCACGCTGATTGCAGTTTCTTCGACCGGACTTCTCTATACAGTTACCGAAGGAATGATTCTCTGGGGTATGCTGCTTTTTATACTCGCAAACATAGGATTTCAGGGAGGTCTGGGATTTTATGATGCATTTATCAAAGACATCACAACAGAGGAAAACTACAACAAGGTTTCCTCATTCGGATATGCAGTAGGTTATCTAGGCTCACTTCTGTCACTTTTAGTTGTACTTTTACTAAAAGATGAACCTAGGAACACTTTCATAGCCTGTGCTTTGTTATACATTATCTTTGCGTTGCCATTGTTTATATTTGTTAAGGAAAAAAAGTTAAATTCAGCAAAAAATAACCTTCAACATTTTATCACTACCGGTTTTAAAAGAATTTCTGAAACTATAAGAAATATAAACAAATTCACAAACATAAAACTCTTTCTTTTATCATATTTCCTGTATATAGACGGAGTTAACACAATTATTTTTTTCTCAGCAAACTTCGCACAAACCACCCTGGGATTTGATATTTCTGAACTGATTTTATTCTTTGTAATTGTTCAGATTACAGCACTGATAGGCTCATTCCTGTTTGGCTGGATAGCTGACATATCAGGTACGAAAAAAACTCTGTTGTTTATAATTTTTAGTTGGTCAGTGCTAACCGTAATAGTATACTTTATCCAGTCAAAAACAGCATTTCTTGTTATAGGTGCTTTTGCAGGTATTTTTCTTGGTTCTTCACAGGCTCTTTCAAGAAGTTTTATGTCTCAGATCACCCCAAATGAAAAAAAGACAGAGTTTTTCGGATTTTACAGTTTATTTGAAAAGACATCAACCATTTTAGGACCTTTAACATTCGGACTTGTATCGTGGCTCACAGGTAACCAAAGATATGCAGCTTTAAGCATAGTTTCTTTCTTTATCGGAGGTTACTTAATATTAAGGAGTGTTGAAGAAACTAAAAAACCCGCCAGCTCCAAAGAGCTGACGGGCTAAGCTTTGAAACAATAAGTTATTATTTCTTAGTTTTTCCTAAAAATATAGTAGCTCCGAGATAAAGCTCAAGAGCACCTATATTTCTGTCTTTGGAAAGGTTAGCATTCAGGTCAGTTGCTGCTTTATCCAGAAGATTCATCTTATTCTCCTCTTTCAGGAAGTCTGATTTCTTACCTATTAAATTAAAGAGCTTGTATTTACCTCCGAATGTTATCCCTGCACGTTTACCGAAACGGATTGTTGCTCCCAAACCAGCACCTAAACCAACTCTGACATCACTTTTTATAGTGTACCCGGTTTCAACATTAGGTTCTATTTGTACGTTTGGACTATTTTGTCTGTATATACCAGTAATAACTGAAAGCAACATTTCTACACCAATATGTGGATACCACATTCTTTTCTTTCTGTCGACAGTAGTAATAGCATATTCAAAGCCGGCACCTATGTAAGGAATCCTCAAGAAAAGCTCAGACTTACCTGCAACAGGATTGTTAAAAACTGAGTCATTTCTCAGAGGATAACCATTATCTATTATATTCCTCGGAATGTATGAATTGTTATCATCTTTTGCCTGAAACTGACTGTAACCAAGGCTTAAATATGGTCTGTACTGTCCCTGAGGTCCTAGTCCGAACTTGAAGTTAAATGATGCACCCCAGCCAAGCTTTGTTCCGTAATTCTTAAAAGTAAAGAACTCTCCTATATTTGCTCCCTTAGTCTCTTGAAGAGGTAAGCTATAATTAGGAGCAATATCTATAGTAAAAGTTGGTGATTTCCAACCCCGTGACTTCTTTACCTGGGCATCGGAGGTGTTAACTAAAATAGCTGCTAAAACGAAAAAAGAAATAAATCTTAATAAGTGCATATTTTCTCCTTGTTTTAAAATTTTAAAAAATTACAGATTTTAATAATTCAAAGATACAATAAAATTTTAAAAAAATCAAATTTTATCTGAAAAATTTTAAAAAAATATAAAAAACCCCGTCAAAAGAACGGGGTTTCAATATTTACTTCATAGTAAAGCTTATTTTACTAGAACCATTTTCTTTGTTTCAGAAAATCTGCCGTTTGAATTTTCAACAGATAACTTGTATAAGTAAACTCCTGACGGAAGTGAAGAAGCATCAAAATCAACCTTATATATTCCAGCCTGCATATTCTGATTTGCCAAAATTCTCACCTCTTCTCCGACGGAGTTGTAAACCTTCAGAGTAACAAACCCTGAAACCGGTAATCCGAACTTTATATTGGTAACTGGATTAAACGGATTAGGGTAATTCTGCTCAAGGTTAAACTTAGCTGGTACTTCAGCAGATATCTGCTGTATCCCGATCACATAATTACGTGGATTGAATACTGCCCAGTTTGATGTCCAGTTATTGTTACCGAAAGCTCCTCTGAAACTTACCACGGTAAATCCACTTAGATTAGGATTGGAAAAATCAGCTCCGCTTAAAGCAGGAGAACCTGATACTGGCATCCAGTTATCAACTACAGGTCCGGCAGGTCCCTCGGGATATATACCAAAAGGATTTGTGAGCTGAACATCAGTTGCAGCGGAGAAAATTGTATTATTAAAAGATCCCGTCTGTAGCCAAGCTGTGGTTCCAAAAGATGAGGATGCAGAGTCTCCTAATCTTACGTTTCCTGCAAAAATAGTATTTCTGATCTGTACAGTATCACCGCCAGCTGCGTTGGTAACACCGGAACCATCAAGCCTTATCCCAACTCTCCATCCCATTATAATAGAGTTATATATACAAGCTAACATGTTTCTTCTCAAGTGTCCTCCCCTTCCCCAGAGCGAGTTCAGAGACAGACCTGTATTTATAAACGGTCCAATTACTGTAAGATTTGAAAAGATTGGTCTCGTTCTGGGCGTGTTGAAGTTAGATGGAGTGTTATTGTTGTTATCTATTTCAAATCCGTTTGAAGTAGATACATCATATATCCCTGAATCTCTTACGCTTAACCCGAATTGTATTTTGCCTCTGTAACCGTTATCACAATCCCAGTCATCATCAACTGCTTTGTAGGAAATTAAATATCTACAGTTAACTGTTCCTCCGAACCATTCAAATGAATCATCTCCGCAGTAACTTACCTGAACATATTCTATAACTGTTCTGGAACCAACTCCACCTAGGGTTAATCCGTTAATTTCATTACCTGAAACTCCGGTTAGATTTACTCCGGGAAATTCAATCCTCACATATCTCAATACACCTGAAGAATCATCGTCAATTCTGGGCTGACCTCCGTATATAGGACCTAATCCGGCTCCAAAACCTTCGATTTCAGCAGAATCAGCTCCTGTAGAAGTATTTATTCCAGATCTTCCGAGTATAATTATTCCACCCCAGTCACCCGGTGCTCTTAATCCAGCAGGCCTCTGGCTTGTAAATACTATGGGCTGCGCAGCTGTACCGTTAGCAAATATCTTACCTCCTCTCTCTATAATCAAAGTTCCTTTTGAATTGAAATCACCCATTATTATAGTGCCAGGGGGTATTACAATAGCACCTCCGTTCCTCACGTAATTAAATCCCTTCATAAGATATCGGGTAGCAGCATTCAACGTTACTGTAGTTGTAATACTAGAGGAATTAAGAGTAGTTGAATCAATAGGCTGGCTATAAGCTGAAGTTGACAGCAAAATTATAGCCATTAAAAATAAGTTGATTTTCTTCATAATGTCTCCGTTTAGTGAATTTTTTTTAGATTTATTGTTTATTAAAACTTATATCCTAGAGAAATTGAATAACTTGTTCCAGTCTTAAAACGTCTTACTACTCTTTCAACAAGTTCCTCTGAAGTAGCATCTTTTTTTACCTTCTGAGTAAAAACCTGATCGTTATTTAATATATCCTTCGCTGTAAACTTCAATTCAAAGTTTTTAAACAATCTCTGTGTTGCCGAAAAATCCAGAAGTGTTCTTCCTTCTTCCATTACGTTCTGGAAGCCTACCCTTCCTACTTCTGCTATTTTATCACCTGTTCTGTTTAGAGAAAGATTCAAGCTTGTTCCAAGATCAAAATTATCGTAATACAAACCAAGATTTACTGTATAAGGTGCCTGTCCCTGCATTCTTCTTTCCAGTTCATTTGCTGCTGAGCTTGTACC
>JAOADS010000068.1 GCA_026417195.1 Ignavibacteria bacterium
ATATAGGGATCAAGTTTCTTGGTTCTGACCCCTGGGGAACAAACAGAGGAGACACAGTTCAGGTAAACAGGCATTTCGTCACGTGGCAGTTCAGAAACACAGTTGACCCGGTTTACTTTGCACCTCAAAGTGATGAAGGCACAGGTACTCAGATCGGAAGATATGGTAAACTTAAAGGTTTCTTCACCGGAAACATCAGGGTAAACCCTTCTATTTTATCACAGATAAAACAACCATCAAACAGATCTATACTCGTATCAGGGGGACCGTATGCAAAACTTGATTACCTTGACACTCTTGAAGTTGTATTTGGAGTAATATGTGCCAAGAAAACCGGAAACGATCCTCAGCAATGGGACTCTCTTTATCAGAGAGCTACGCTTCACAGCAATGCAACCTGGTGTCAGAAAGCATATAACGGAGAAGACAAAAACGGAAATGGCAGACTTGATCCCGGTGAAGACTTAAACGGCAATGGTGTTCTTGACAGATATTTACTGCCTTCTCCGCCAGACATTCCTCGGACTAAACTTGTAACTGAAGGCAGAAAGGTTACACTATACTGGGCTGCAAATTCTGAAAGAAGCATAGATCCGATCACACTTGAAAGAGATTTTGAAGGTTATAGGCTTTACAGAACTAATGCAGGCGCAGACATTGATTTAACCAGACCTTTACTCAGTTCTTTTGTGCTTACAGGTGATTTCGACAGCATAAATGCAATCGGAAATAACACCGGTTTCGGTTACATTAAACTTTCACAACCTAAAACTTTCCCAAATGATACAAATCTTTACTGGTATCGCTTTGAATATGACAATCAGCTAGCTGGATGGCAGTATGTATATGCACTCACCGCATATGACAAAGGTGATTCTGCAAACAATCTTGAATCACTCGAGTCAAGCCTTATAGCTAATTCCTTCAGGATCATTCCAGGTACTCCTCCAAACGAAGACGAAACGACTCCGATTGGGGTTTATCCAAATCCATATTACGGCAATGCTGCCTGGGACGGCAGACAGGAAAGAGAAAGGAAAATATATTTCTTCAATTTACCGGAGCTTTGCGAAATCACGATTTACACAGTTGCAGGAGATGTAGTTGATAAATTCACACATGATGCCAGAAGCTATAATGGCGGAGACATACAATGGTTCAAAACCTTTGCAGACGGAACTCAGATACTTGCCGGTGGTGAACATGCTTGGGACCTGATTTCCAGAAGTGATCAGGCAATAGCGACTGGACTTTATATTTTCACAGTGAAAAACCTGAAAACCGGATTTATAAAAAAAGGAAAATTTTTAATAATAAAATAAAATCATCATGAAAAAATATTTAAAATACTTACCGGCTCTTTTATTAACTGGATTTATAGGTTACTATTTTATTTACACGACTACAATCATGTATGTTCAGACTGTGCCCATGGATTCACTTGTGCTTGGGCGTGACCGCTCACTGAGAGTTGGTGATACAGTTACAGTAACCGGCAAAGTTGTTGCTCCGGCAGTTGTGAATGCTTCCGGAAATGATTTCAGGATACTTCTTAGAGGAACTAATTCCAGAACTATTTATATACAGGACACAACTAATAGTCTCTGGGGTGGAATTATAGTAAGACAGGCTGACACAGTCTCAAATACCGGAATAACCACGCTTGACTCGGGAATGAAGGTTACCTTAACGGGTATAGTTCAGGAATTTCCGGATATAATTTCATCCGGTGCAACACAGCTGAAACTTGATACACTTCAGATAATTCAGGTTCTGCCCACGATTAAAAGAAGACCTGCTCCGATTACAGTTAATGTTTCTGACTTTGACTCAGCAGGAGGCAATGTAAAGTTCACAACCGGAGAGAAATATGAAGGTATGCACGCACAGATTAATAACGTAACCATAGGCCCGCAAAGTCCTTTGGGGTTAAGAAATATCAGAAGATTAATAGATGCTCAGGGTAATTTCATTTATTTAAGGGACTTCTCCAACTTCTTTTCTGTAAGCCCATCGCCCGGCTGGGGCTGGACTGCCTGGACACCTCCTTCAATAGGTGCAAGTGTCAACTATATAAGAGGCGTAATAATAAACAGCGCCTATGCTGACGGAAACGGCGGATTATATCCATACGTGATCGTGCCAATCTATCCGAACGACTTTAGTTTGGGAAATACACCACCTTTCATAAGTAACGTTTCAAGAATACCATGTATTCCCAAACCAGCTGATTCAGTTCAGATAAACGTTACTGTTGTTGACACTTTATATAGGCCTATGGCTGTTGACAGTGTTCAGCTATTTTACAGGGTTAACAGAGGACCGTATATAAAACTTAATATGAATCAGTCCGGACCGGTTTATTTCAGAAAGATAGGACCACAGTCTCTGGGTACTTTAGTGGAATATTTCATAAAAGCTGTTGATAATCAGGGAGCTGTAAGACTCAGCCCGTCTGATACCAACAGATCAACTTATTTTTATTACGTTAAAAGCTCAGATACCTTTTCAATCAGAGAAATCCAATACACTCCGAACAGAGGAGGATTTTCAGGTTACGTAAATTGTGAAGTGATAACTGAAGGTGTTGTAACCTGCGATACCTCTGATATCCCTGCTTTTTCATTCTCAGGTCCCGGAGGGACTCAAACTTCACCGAGGCGTGTGATAATTCAGGATCCTAATATAAGCAGTGGCTGGAGCGGAATATGGATTACAGGTAATCCTACAGACGTTCTGCAACGCGGCCAAAGAGTCAGAGTCAAGGGTACCGTTGAGGAAAATTTCGGTATGACAAGAATCAATATAGCAACTCCGGGTGATATCCAGATATTAGGTACAGCATCTCTTCCTCCGTTTCAGGATCTCACACCGGGTGACGTAGCAAACTCAAAAGTTGACGGAGATACAACTGCAGAGAAATGGGAAAGTGTACTCATAAGATTTCCGAATCAGGTTGTAATATCATGTGTAAATGCATCAAGTCAGACAGGTTGTACATCTGAATTCCCCCTTCCGGATACTGCTTTCAGGCGTAACTTCGGAGAAATTTTCGTTGTTTACCAGAATCAGAATATAGAAGCCAGAGTAGAACTTCAGGACGGAAGCCATAATAAGGTAAACGGATGGGATCCGTCCCTTGCAAATTATTACAACCAAAGCCTGCCCGGACATTTGCTGTGGAGATGGGACGGAATTTCTTACCTGCGCGGAGTTTTATATTTTGCATTTGACAGATATAAACTTGTACCGAGGAAAAATGATGACTTCGGTAACGTTATAGCTGTTGAACCTATATCTAATGAGTTCCCTTCATCTTTCTGGCTGAAGCAGAACTTTCCCAATCCTTTCAATCCGTCAACAAATATAGTTTACAACATACCTTCAGCATCAGTTGTTACGCTTAAAGTTTATAATCTTATAGGGCAGGAAGTAATGAAATTAGTTGACGGAATTCAGAACATAGGCAAATATGAAATAAAGCTTGACGCTTCAAAACTTGCATCCGGAATGTATATATACGTGCTTGAAGCAGTTACTATAGATGAAGGTTCCAAATTCAAAGAGGCAAGAAAAATGGTAGTTATAAGGTAACTTATCAGAATTGAAAATATTTCTGAAAATATTATTAACATTTACGGCAGTTTCTGTAATTCTGTTCTATTCATGCAGTGAACTGCCTGAAGGTTTCAAATCAAATTCAGCTCCTGAAACCTATCTTTCCCTTTTCCCAGACAGCATAATCAGTCCACAGAAGACAAGAATAAAAATATCCTGGTGGGGTGATGATCCGGACGGACTCGTTCAGGGATACAGGTTCTCCTTTGACAGTCTTAACTGGACATTCACTCCAAATAACGACAGCACATTCCTTCTGATAATAGTAGGAAATGACAGCACATTCAGGTTCTGGGTATCAGCAGTTGACAATGAAGGAAATATTGACCCTACGCCTGCAACTAACCTTTACCCCGTTTATAATTCTCCGCCTGATGTAAGGTTTAACCTTGGCACAGAAATTCCTGATACAACCTTTCCCGTGGCAAGCTTCGCCTGGACCGGAACAGATCCGGACGGAGACAATACAATAAAATATTATCACTGGGCACTTAATGACACAAATAACTGGCGGAGAATACCCGGAAATATCAACCTTATCACTTTAAAACTGGACAGTGGTATAGTTCCGAACACAAATAATGTATTTTATCTCAAAGCTGAAGACATAGCAGGTAAATTCAGTCCGGTGAGAAGGATGCCAGACTCAACTAGAAGGTGGTTTGTAAGACCAAAGACAGGTAATATACTGCTTATAAATGATTATTTCAGAACAGCTCCCACAGACGTGAATCAGGCAGTTGCGTTTTACCGTAATGCCCTTGACAGTGCATATTTAAATGCCTATAGTTATCTGGACATAAAAGTTGCAAACGGAGCAAACATTCCGAAAATAATAAATCCTATGTTTGTTGAAACATTGAGGTTATTTCAATGTGTAATATGGTTTGCAAACAGGGGAAATTCTCCGGTTGACAACCCCAATTTCGAACTTGCACAACAATCACTTCCCTTTTATTTTGCATCAGGGGGAAAAATATTTTTCTCATGTGGATTTCCGAATACAATAGATGCTCAGGGAAGTATAATTAACTTTGCACCTGTGGACAGCGTAACTTTCTATCAGGTTACAACTATGCCTCTACAGACTCAGATAAGCTGGGATCCATCATATCCCATACTTGAAAGTGGTTCGCCCGGACCCGACAGAGTCAGAGGCATAATATTCCGTGCACCGGCTTATCCTGTTTATAAAATACCGTTCAATCCGCCATATGATACTGCAAGAATGACCGTATGTATTAAGGACTCGCAGACCAATCCGAAAGTTGTATTTATGTCATTACCGCTTAACAGGGTAAACTTCAACGGAAATGCAACTGTATTTTTAAGGAGAATTATAAGTACTGAATTCGGAATCACAAACTGATATGAAAATATTCTGTGAAATATTACTTCTTTTAATTCTAAACGTTTACCTTACCTTTTCCCAGAACGGGACAATATACGGTTCGATTACTGACTCAGCCGGTTATCCGCTACCGGATGTTAACGTTAAAATAAAGGGAAGCTATATAGCAACAGCCACAGATGAAAACGGAAAATATGAACTCAAAAACGTTCCATCCGGTGAATATACAGTTCAGATTTCAGCTATAGGTTATAAAACGGTGGAATACACCGGTATCAAGCTTAAATCGGGAGAAAACAAAAAACTTGATATAACCTTAAGCACGACTTCATACACTATAGGCGAAGAAATACTTGTTGTGGGAGACAGACCTCTTCTTGATATTGAACAGACTGAAAGCAAACATATTATGACAGCTAAGGACATTGAAGGAAAGATAGTTGAAAACGTAATTGACCTTGTAACTCTTCAGCCCGGAATAATCAAACAGGATGAAGCTATTTACATCAGAGGTGGCCGTTCAGATGACAATTCCTATTTACTTGATGGTGTTTCCGTGCAGGACCCACTTGCAGGCACTGGCTTCGGGCTTCAGCTTTCCGCTCAGGCTCTTGAGGAGATAGAAGTTATAACCGGAGGCTATAATGCAGAATACGGACAGGCAACCTCGGGAGTAGTAAATGTCAAAACTAAAGATGGTTCATACGACAAGTATTTTATTAACATGAGTTACAAAAAAGATAATCTTGGATTTAACAGAAACTGGCAATCAACATTCAATACAGATTTCTTTGAAATCAACATAGGAGGTCCTGAACCTTTTACCAAATATCTT
Organism: Ignavibacteria bacterium; assembly: GCA_026417195.1. Lineage (GTDB taxonomy): Bacteria > Bacteroidota > Ignavibacteria > Tepidaquicellales > OLB5 > JAOADS01. Next base: position 5,805 of record JAOADS010000068.1, read on the forward strand.
TTGAAAAATATACTTGGCATTAAACTTCCCGGTGAAATTACTTTCTTCGGAAATTTCCTGATGAATATATCAGATGGTTTTCTTGGCAGAGAATATAAAGCTAAGCAGCTCATCTCATCTATTTTTCATGGCACGAGATATGCTCCGCGTCAAAACAATAACTGGTTCTGGCTTGGTAAACTTACTTGGAAAGTCAGACAGAATATTAAAATTTCCTATTCATACAATCAGTCTGTTGCAATTAATCAGAATTCACAAAGTCTTCAGACAAACCTTGAATACGTTGAGCCTGATCCGGGTTATCAGTATAACTTTCAGGAAATCCTAGATAATGCCAATACATACACACATCTGAACATATTCCATTCCCTCGGATGGGAACATGCAGTTGGTTCTAGAACACTTTACGAAATTAAACTTACAAGATATTTCACTCATCTGAGAGCAGATGCAAACGGACTTTTCTGGAACGAATATACTGAAGCTCAGGACGTGGTAAAACCACCCTTTGTTTACTACCCTACCGGAGATACCAATAATCCCTGGGGAATTATACCCGGCGATGGTTTCTATGACATAGGAAATTCTTTCACATGGCATGACCATTATGTTGATGAATACCGCTTCAAGGCAGACTTAAACCACACATTTAATCCTAAAAACAAATTCAAGGCCGGAGTGGAAATGGCATTTCAGGAAATGCAGCTCATAGATGTATATAAGCCTTGGATCGGAACTTTCGGGCTGAATAATGATGCCTATAAAGTTTATCCAGCCTTCGGCTCGCTCTATGCTCAGGACAAAGTAACATATAAAGGTATGATACTTAATTTCGGATTAAGGTTTGACTACTGGTTCCCCGGAAAACTTGTTGATGACCAGATAAACAATCCGCTTGCTGTAACAATACCCGAGCAGGTCAGGAGAGATTACATTAATGACACATATAACTTCTTCGGAAGAAGATGGAAAGCTAGACTGTCTCCGAGAATAGGAATATCGCATCCTATAACAGACAATCAGACTTTGTTTTTCAGTTACGGACATTTTTCAAAACGTCCGAAACCTCAGTTCGTATATGCGAAGATAGCAAATCTTAGTTCTAAATCTTCCTTCCAGAAATTCGGAAATCCGAATCTCAATCCTGAAACTACCGTCTCGTATGAACTTGGTTTGAGAAATCAGTTTACACTGAATGACGTCCTTACAGTTACTGCATATTATAAAGACATATATGACTACGTTGCAACTGTATCTGCTAAAATTAACGATCCGAGATTTGCGGGTCAGAGTTTCATAACATATGTAAATCAGGATTATACCAAGTCCAGAGGAATAGAAATAGACTTCAAAAAACGCATAGGCAAATGGTTTAATGGTAATATTCACTTCACTTACTCAATTGCAACAGGGAAAAGCTCATCAGCAGATCAGGGTTACCTTGTTGCAACGGGCGGTGCATTTGAAACTATCGGGGAAAATTACCTCAGCTGGGACAGACCGATTCAACTTTCCGGAAATGCTTCCTTCTTCTTTGCCAAGGGAGAAGGAATTTTCGGATGGGGTAAAAACATAATTGATGACATAGCCGTAAAGACAAGAATTTTTTATCAGTCCGGTAAACGTTATACACCTCAGATACCAACCGGCACTTTACCCAACGGAAGACCGGAGTATGAACCTGATGTGGACAATCCGCTCAGCAAGATCGGCAGTCCGTGGTTCTGGACAGACATTTCTGTTGATAAATATTTCAGATTCTCAAAGTTCCGTTTCACATTGTCTCTGGAGATAATAAATCTGTTCAATAACAGAAATGCAGCTATTATAAATCCGGTAACTGGAACTGCATATGAATACGGAGACCCTACGCCTAATAGCTGGAATGATCCGCTTTATCCTGATCTGCAGGCTCCGATAATCCCGTATCCGTTTAATCCGGCAAGATACCTGACTCCGAGACAAATAAGATTCGGCCTTTCATTTCAATACTGATGAAAAGAGAAATAAGAAATATCATATTTATTTTATCCTTTATATCACTTGCAGGAGAATTATATTCACAGCTGATTCCGGAACTTGGTTCACAGCGATCAGGTACTTCATCACTGCAGTTCCTGAAAATAGGAGTAGGAGGAAGGGCAACAGGTATGGGGGAAACATTTGTAGCAGTTGCAAATGATATATCTGCACTGTTCTGGAATCCGGCCGGACTTATGCAGTTCAGGGAATACGGAGTTCACTTTTCGCATTCCGAGTGGCTTGTTGACTTAAGGCATGAGTTCTTCGGAGGGATTTATCGCTTAGGTAATAATAATGCTCTGGGACTAAGCGTAACAGCACTGCATACGCCAGCAATGCAGAAAACAACGGAGTTTCAGCCTAACGGCACAGGTGAATATTTCAGGTTCGGTGATCTTGGAGTCGGACTGACTTTTGCCAGAAGACTTACTGAACAATTTTCATTCGGAGTTACACTTAGATATGTTGAAGAAACACTTGCAGAACTTAAAATGAGAGGTTTAATGTTTGATCTCGGAACTTATTACTGGACAGGGCTTTCTTCAACCCGCTTTGCAGTTACAATCTCAAACTTCGGGCCACAGGTGAAACCATCAGGCTCAGTTAAGAACTCTCTGGGACAGACAGTATATGAATTTCAGTCTTTCCCGCCTCCGACAATGTTTAGAATCGGCATAGCTTACGACCCGATAGACAATAAAACCAACAAGCTTACAACTTCAGTTCAGCTGAATCATCCGAATGACAATGCTGAGAACGTTAACATCGGAGCTGAATATTCATATAAAGACTTTCTGTTTCTGCGGGGAGGTTATAAATTTAACGTTGAATCTGAAAACTATTCTGGTGGTTTAGGTTTTAAAGTTCCCCTAAAGATAACCACTGCATCAGTGGATTACTCAATATCCAATTTCAAAGACCTAGGTTTCACTCACAGAATAAGTCTTAATCTTTTATTTGACAGGAAATGAGGAAAAGTGTTTTCATATTAATTATTACCTTTCTTATTCAGTCATGCGGCGAAAAACTTGACATGTCTCAGTTCCCTGTCAATGATCCTCCCACTGTTATAGGTGATACCGTTTATATTCCGATTCAGCCTGTCCTCACCGGCTTTAACGAACCGTCTGATATATATATAGGACATGAACCAGTCATTTACATAGCAGACAAGGGAAACAACCGTATAGTTCAGATGGATATGGCTGGTGCAGTTATAAGCTACTCAAATTTCATCCTCAGACCTAAAAAAATTGCTCAGGACAGAAATTACGATTTACTTGTAATAGCTTCTGTAATTGATACAATCCCTCCTAATATACTTGACACTGTTGATGCTGTATTCAGGTATAAACTTTTTCAGAACGGAGGAATACTCGCCGGCGTTAATCCTGCAATTACGTTTAAATCAAATCAGCCAACGCCGATACCTGGCGATCACGGAAACTTTACCGGAATAGCTACATTCAGAAACAACTATTATTTAGTATGCCGCTCGGGGAGGAATAACCAGAGTTTGATAGATCCAGACAACGCAATATTTAAAATCAATCGTTTCGATAACACACAACCAGTACCGGAAAGACTTTCCGGATTTGAGGTTACCGGACAGGGACTTATGTCACTTCAGGAAATCTCAGGCATTGTTACATTCCCATATAGTGACAATGATATAATCTACATTCAGAAATCACCAAATGCAGCGTTCAAAGTTCAGTGGTGTATATATGATGAAATTGACGGAATTTATCTGCCTAAATTTCAGCCGGGAGGTGTTGACCTTTTGAGAAACGGTTTGCTTGTTGAACCGTCAGATATATGTCTTGATCGTTTTAATAACATTTATATTACGGATTCCTATAAAGACTCACTTTACAGATTTAATTCCCAGGGGAAACTGATTCCAGGTTCATTTGGCGGAAGAGGAACATCTCTGACACAATTTTTATCTCCGGGCGGTGTTGCCCATTTCTACAAAACGCTTTACATTTGTGACACAGGAAATAACAGAATACTTAGATTCAGACTTTCAACAGATATAAACTAAAAAATTAATATGAAAAAGTTTTTAATATTTATTATCACAAGTTCACTTCTTTATTCACAGTATATACCTATAGATTCAGTAAGAAGACAGGATGGTAACGGAGTTCCCTTACTATTGGGACAGACTGTAACAGTCAGGGGAGTTGTTACTATGTCTCAGGAACTTGGAAGTCCTTTAGTGTATTTTCAGGATCCCACCGGCGGACTGGTAGGATATGATGCATCATTCTGGAACGGAACTAATCAGGGTGATAGTATTCAGGTAACCGGTGTAGTAACTCAGTTCAACGGACTAACTGAACTTCAGCCTGTAAATTCATTTACAGTTTTAGCTACAAATGTTCCTTTCTCGCCACGTGTCGTCACCTGCAGTGACATAAGAGTTAACGGTGAAAACTATGAAGGACAGCTTATAAGGATAAACGGAGTTACACAGGTAAAAAACACAAGCGGAGTTCCGGTAACTAACTGGACAGTCAGCGGCTCAGGCACTAATTACAGAATATTCGTTGGGAACGATTCATGTGAGATAAGAATTTATGCTACCACTAACATTGCAAATTCTCCCATACCTCCCTTTCCATGGGACGTTATAGCCCTTGCAAGCCAGTTTGATTCATCACCTCCCTACACTTCAGGATATCAGATTC
>JAOADS010000069.1 GCA_026417195.1 Ignavibacteria bacterium
TCATATGTTATTAGTTTTATTTTTTTACCTAAAAGACCTCCTGAATTGTTAACTTCTTCAACTGCAAGTTTCAGACCATTGTTAGAAGAAATTCCAAATGTAGCCTCCGAACCTGTAAGAGAACCATATTCTCCTATAAGAATTTCATCACCTCCGGATTTAGTACAACCTGTATAGACCGAAGCTATGAATGTGAATAAGATGATTAGAAATAGATTTTTCATGGCTTAAAAGATTAATTGTTTAAAATTGGTGTTTGTAATTATAGCTATTATCTTAAATAGAATCAATAAAATAAAAGGGTCTGTTAGTTACACTCCTGTGAATACTTTATACAGAAGTGGCTTGAGGTATAGTAAGTCGCAGAAATTATTTTTTGACTATGAGTTTTTGTCCGACTTCAATTTTATCAGACTTGAGCGAATTCCATTTCTTTAAGTCGCTGACAGGAACATCATACTTATCTGCAATTTTTGCCAATGTGTCTCCCTTTTTAACCGTATAGTAAAGAGTTTTAGATTTTTTTTCTTTTTTGTTTTTGCCGGAGTCTGATTTTTTGTCTTCGTATAACTTAAGCACTTGTCCCTCTATTATTACATCGGAATCAAGATTATTCCACTCCTTGATTTCAGCTACGCTTACATTATGTTCCTTGGCTATTTTTGTAAGATTGTCACCTGCTTTTACTACATATGTTTTTGATTTCTTACTGGAAGATGTTACCTTTTTATCAGAATATATTTTCAGTTTCTGCCCTATAATTATTTTATCGGAATCCAAATCGTTCCACTCTTTGAGTTCAGAGACTGTTACAGAATAATTACCAGCTATTGAAGTTAAATTTTCACCTTCTTTTACAGTGTGAACTAAGTAACTTTTTTTTGAACTGGATTTCTTTTTAGCATCTGTTTCCTTCTGAACATCTTTACTTTTACTTTCGGGTGATTTTCTTTCTTTCTCTCTGTTTTCTTTGTTTATTAGTATATTTTCATTTTCTGATGTTGGCTCATTTTCACTTACTTCAGATTCAATTTTAGATTCATCACTCTCGGTAGGCTGATTATCCTTTTCTTTCTCTCTGCTTCCAAAAAGTTCAATGTATTTCTGTTTTGTGAGCCAAACTGAAATTTTATCTCCCTTTCGGGGATATGTTCCATAGTAAATATTATTCCATATTCTTATGTCAGACGGGCGGACAGAATATTTAAGCGAGATGGAATTCAGATCATCTTTTTCTTCAACTTCATGAAATACAAGTTCTCTGTTAGTTGTGCTGATTATATATCTTTTATCTTCAGGATTGTAGCCTTCTATTCTGTAATAGACATGAGATTCCTCATTACTGACAACAGATGTTCCTTCATTACCCTCATATGATGGGGTGAAACCATATTTTTCAAAATCGTCTGCTTGATTATAGGCTTCAGAAAATTTCTTAAATGTACCTTTTGGTATTTTAATCAGAAAACCATCTGGATAAACAGGTGTTATTTCTGTAAGCATATGAGGGTTTAGTTCACGTATTGTTTCTACATCTGAACCACACAGTTCTGCTATTCTGTCTATTGATATCTGAGACTTAATCACTACTCTGTCATACTCTAACGGCTTACCCCATTCTACATCAGTGAAGCCATACTTGGAGGGATTTAAACATATCATGCCTACAGCAATATATTGCGGAACGTAGTTTCGTGTTTCTTTTGGGAGATAGTTTCTTAAAGTCCAAAAATTAGTTGAACCGGATTTTCTTATTGCACTGTTTATTCTTCCCGGTCCTGCATTATATGAAGCAAGTGCGAGATACCAGTCCCCAAAGGTGCTATATAGATCTTTCAGATGTCTTGCAGCTGCATCAGTTGCTTTCTCAGGGTCACGTTTGTCATCAGTGTATTGATCGTAGTAAAGTCCGTAAGCAGTACCCGTAGTCGGCATAAACTGCCATAATCCGATTGCTCCGGCCCATGAAGATATTTTAGGGTCTAAACCTGATTCGATCATAGCGAGATATATAAGTTCTTCAGGTGCATTATTTTCCCTTAGTATTGCTCTCATCAGATTGGAATATTTACCTAACCTGTAAAGCCATTTATCCATATATTTCCGACCGTTTCCGGTAAAATAATCTATATAATCCTGCACGTACGAATTGTATTCAAATGGGATTTCTTTACTTTCCGGTAGGTCTTCGGGATCAAACGTATTTGAGTAAACTTTTTTCTCCACTTTTTCAATTGTTAATCCAAGTCTTGCTGCGAATTTGATCAATTTTTTTTCATTTGAGATATCTGAAGATGTAGTCACATAGTCCTGAACAACGCTTGTTGCTAGTTCTTTGAAATCCTTTTCCCAATTGTAGTGTTTCTCAAGGGTTTTCCTGTCAATTTTATAAAGCTCTTTCAAAGCTGATTCAAATTCCTGCTTTGAGGATTTTGAATTTGCTTCTTCGTTAAACTGCAGAGCTTTTGAGTAGTGAATTCTTGCAAGCTCTAATGTAGTATAAATGCTTACGGAATCTTTTTTCTTTCTCCTATCTGCACTTTCTTCCTCCTCAACATCGGCTCCACTGCAACCAGTTAGATGATTTAATATTAGGATAAACAGACTGAATTGAAGTAAATATATTAATTTTTTCATAACTTTCGGTTTTTTATTTCCGAAAAAATCAGGGTAAAAATAAACCAAACTAAACGTAAAATCAAGTTATAATTTAAATGAATCCAAGAACTACTAAATTTATATACAGTTATCCTTATCTGAAAATTAATTTTAATGCACTGAATCTTTATACATCTTATTATAATTTAGTAAAAGATGAAAAAAATAGTTAAACACATAGACTCAGGTCTGAGTTCTTATGAAGATGTATGGAGTTTGCAAAAATCGCTTAAGGAAAAAAAAATCAAAGGTGATGAATATGATTATATAATAACGGTTGAACATTTACCGGTATATACTCTTGGCAGGTCGGGAAACCGTGATCACTTGCTTATTGACAGCAGAAGTTCACAAGAACTGGGTGTATCATATATTGAGACTGACAGGGGAGGAGATATAACATTTCACGGACCTGGGCAGCTTGTAGTTTATCCTATACTAGATTTAAGTAAATACTATAAAGATGTTCATCGGTTTTTGAGAGATCTTGAAGAAGTTGTTATTGTGACACTTTCCAGATTTGGAATTTCAGGGAATAGGGAAGAGAAATTTACAGGTGTATGGGTTGATGATAAAAAGATATGTGCAATTGGCATAAATGTCTCAAGATGGATAACAATGCACGGGCTCGCACTAAACGTTAATACAGATCTTTCTTACTTCAAAAACATTATACCTTGCGGAATATTTCATAAAGATGTAACAAGTATGAAAGAGATATTAGGCAGAGATCAGAATATGAAAGAAGTAATGATGACTATGATGAATTCTTTTGAAGAAGTATTTGAATGTGAAATAGTTGAGTAATTTTTGCGGAGAGGGTGGGATTCGAACCCACGGTTCACACATGTGAACAACGGTTTTCGAGACCGCCCGATTCAGCCACTCTCGCACCTCTCCGATACAAACTTAATCTAAAGTATCAGATGAGGCATTCAAAGATAATTAATGCTTTTAAATATGTCAAGCCCTTCATATATAAAGTTAAACTTTAAGTATATGTTTCTTAATTTGATCACTGAGAAGAAATATCACAAGCAAAGACAATAGAAAAACTTTAATTAAAACTTCGTAAAAATAACTGATATCTTCTAACGATGAAATGTAAAAACCTGAAAAAAACAAACTAATAGTCAGGATAAAGGCTGTAATAATTTTATTCCATTGATAGTTTATATAATAAATTTTCTGAGACAGATAATACAAAACAACAAACATAGTAATATAGGATATTAACGTTGAAATAGCTGCTCCGGTAATTCCTAAATAAGGAATAAGAATCAGATTCAAAGCTATATTTACAAGACAACCATAAGCTGAGGATTTAATCAGATAAGATATTTTGTTCTCCAGAAAAGATGCTACTGTAAGATTAATAAACAAACCATGAAAGAAATACGCTCCTAATATATATGGTATTATGTGAACTCCGCTCCAGTAATCTTGATTTAAAAATGTATAATTCCAGATTTTTATTTTAATAACATCCTCAGTCAATAGTGAAAAAAACAAAAAAGCTGAAAATCCTGCATAGCAGAAATAGGTGAAAACTTTTGAATATAAGTCTTTACTGTTTTCATTATCTTTAATCTTCATAAAAAAAGGTATCCACGCAATTTTAAATCCGGTTATTACAAGGTTCATAACTATTCCCAAACGATATGAAGCCGAATATATTCCAACTTCTTCAGTACTTCTTGTATACTCAATTATAAACCTATCTGCCAGATCTATTGATATAAGAAAAACTCCGTAAAAGAAAAAAAGATATGAAGAACTGAATATTTTTTTAGCAGTATCCACACTGAAACTAAAAGTTAAGTATTCTTTAGTACAGACAAGACCACAAAATAATATAAATAAATAAGAAACTATATAAGCATATAAAATAGATTCAATACCCATTCCCCATTGGACTATAAACAGCAGGTTGAGAAAAACATTAATAATTACAGCTATGGCATTTATTAGTGTATAATTAACTGATCTCTGTTCACTGTTCAGAACTATCATAGGAAATCTGGATAGAGAATCCACAACAAGTAATATACCGAGCAGTCTTAGCAGATTTGAAGGTGAATCACTGGAAAAGAACAATAAAGATAATTCTTTGGAAAAAACAAAAATTATTACACTTAAAGTAACTGAAACACCAAGTATCATAAACATCATAGTGCTATATATGTTCTTCTTCTGGTCATTTCCGGACTCAAGAAACATCTTCTGAAAAGCAGTCTCCGAACCGAAAAGATATATAAGGACTATGAAAAACCATAAAGAATATACCAGAGAATAAAGGCCGTAATCTTCTGGTCTGAAATAATATGTATAAACCGGCAGAAGAAGAAACGGGAGGAACCTGTTAAACACACTTCCTGTTGTGTAGATTATAGTATGTTTCAGTATATGACTAAGGCTATAATTCATCCAGACTAAATGTTTACATCTATCGATTGATAATATTGTCTGAGTCTTGAAAATACTGACTGATAGGAATGATATTTCTCTACCCACAAACGGGATTTAGACCTCAATCCTCTGAGTAGACTCTCATCATCAAGAAGTGATATGATTACATCTGCAAGGTTATCTTTATTCGCGACAAGAAAAGGATTCTCCGGCAGCCATTCCGCCATACCACAGTTCATGTCTGTAATTGTAGGGATCCCAAGCGAAAGATTTTCCAGAGAATTTATTCCATAACCAGTCCCTCCTCTGTTGCCGATTTGATCAATTGCAATGTGACATGTTCTTTTTATTTTAAGCAGTTCATTTCTCGGGGTGTTCTCAATAAGGAGAAACTCAATATCTCTGGAACGTTTAACTTTCTCAATTGCTTCAATTATTTCATATGTTCCTTTTACATATCTGTCAGTCGGCGAATGGATAATTCTTATCATACCCTTTCCGAAATATTCCTCATCAGGAATATATTCCAACTTTGAATCCTCAAAGGGAAAAAAAAGAAAATTAATGTCAGGATGTCTGAGAGTATGGTCATATTCAAAGGTAAGATTCAGATCACTGAGTTCATCCATCTTTTTTACAATTCCTCTGGTTCTCAAATCATCTCCGAAATAACAATTTATTATCTTTTTGCCAGCCTTTTTAAACCTGATAGCTGTCCTGCAGTCTGAATAGAAATCAATTCCTCCGTCAAAATGAATTATATCAAAAGATTCAGCATTTAACTCCTCCAGCGCTTTTTCAAATTTTCCACTATGTCTTTTTTCCCTTACTTTCATAAAGAGCTGCTCAACAGAATTCCTGTAGCTGAAATATGGTAAATATGTCCAGTAATCTGTATTTTCATTCTCTATTCTCTGATGAAGTTTCCTTTTTTTATAATCTCTCCATTTCATCGCTAATTTACTTCTACTTAAGGGAATTTTCAGACAAATATCCTCCGGGAAATCATAAGGAATTTTATAAAAAGTTATCAGCCTTGACTCTAATCCGAATGATTTCTGCATTCTTGTAAGGTTATATGGTACGCCGGCTGTATTTTCAGGTGCGATATGAAGGACTTTATGTTGAAACTCCATCAGAGGAAATATCTTTTTTAAATGACGGGAAGATTGTCATAAATGCCATTGGAATCAGTATAAGGAAAATAGTCATAGCCTTATCTATTTCCCTCATTCTGCCTATGAAGAAAAAGGAAAAAAGATAAAACGCTGGCAGTACATAAATGAAAGCTCTTTTCAGAAATTCTGGTTTAGGTTTAAAATTCTTTATTGCAAACGGAAGCAGAGGACCTATCATAAACATCCACAGAATAACCCAATCCCCGTGTGTAAGATTAAATACTGCATCCTTTGTGAAATACCATTTAATATCGCCAGTGCTGAATTCACCTCCTCTGATAAGGTAAATCAATGAATATGAAAAGACAAAAACTAATATTAACCCGATGGTATTCAGCCAAGCCTTGCGTGATTTCAGGTTATCTTTTGATGAGAAGAAGTAAAACACTGAAATCAAAATACCCTGAAGCTCATTAAAGGCTGATATAGAAATCAAAGGGAAAAGAAATTTGAATCTACGGGTATTAGTAAAATAAAACGACAAAGCCATGAGTCCGCAGGTAGTCATATCACCCAAGGTGTCATATCCTGTTAGCGAAAGAGGTATTAATAATGAAAAAAACAGAGTGGAAACAAGAATTCCTGATTCGTTAAACCATAATGAGAAAAACATACAGACAGAGAAAATCATGAAAGCATAAACAAGCATATTTTGGATGAAATATCCGATTAAAAATGCATTTTTATCAGATAAAACAAGATTTGCAAGTCTGATCCATATATCAGTGATGTACGGATTAAGCACCCTGTATTTATAAGGATATTCTATAGAGTTGTTTATTATTGACCCATGTCTAGTTTTCTTCAGTTCATAATTGGGAGCATCTACCCTTACAGTCTGGAAATATGCAAGTATAAGAGTAACAGAAATAATTAAAAAAGTTCTACTTGTAATATGCATCTGAATTTAATTCAAGACTTTCTGAAAAGTATCACGCAATATTCCTCTTGCACCAAAATTCTCTTTAAATTTACCAAGTCCCCAGTTAGGTTCCATGTTTACTGTGAATAAACCGAAATCAAGAAACTTAAGACCTTTTGAGACTGCATCTTTGATGATTGTATAGAACAAGAGATTTACCGCCCTGTATTGCTGAAAAGTCTGATCGTGGCTAATATAAAATACAAGGACTGTATTATTATTACAATAAAAATTAACTACACCAGCTATCATTTTATTTTTAAGATATGCTCCGAAAAGCTGGATTTTATGGGGAAACAATTCCTTTAACCTAAGCAGTTCATCAAGTGTATGGGCTGGCTGCACGTTATGACGCATAGCAAGGTTTCGTTTAAGTATTTCATAGTAACTTTCAAAGTCTGAAGACTTCCTGATTGTTACACCAGACTTCACTGCTTTACGTACTGCTGTTCTGGACTCCGCTTTAAAAAGCTTCATGACAGAATCTTCATCTCTTGGCAATGTAATAACACTGGTCACCTCCCTCTTCAGATAATCAAAACCGTTTCTGAATAAAGCAAAGTCAATATAATCATTATATCTGTTTTGATAAATTAGAGGAACATTAGTAATTATTATATTATCAAACTTATCACAAGATGCGTAGTTAATTAAACTTTCTACTAGCTCAAAAGCCAGCTTAACTCCCATGCTTTCACGGAAAACAAATCCTCCATAGGAAGCACCGGGATGAGACCAGAGAGTTCTCTGACCATTACGCATAACATCTGCAGCTGTTAATAATGCTACGGGCTTATTGTCTTCGTAGAATAAAAGAGAGTTATCTGTGAATTTATCCTTTGAGTGATAAGAAAGAAATCTTCTTGTGTGGAAAATCGTACCGTTATTTGAGGTATGAACAAAATCATCCCATTTCTCACTGTATTTCTTTTCAAATCTGATTACCTCCATAAGTCATCTTTTAGAAATTTGCACCAAGTGTTATGGTATGTCCTAGACCAGTTGAGTATCTGTATGGAATAAATGAATAATCAAGAGTAAATATATTGTATTTGACACCAATACCAGCTGTTATGTTTCTATTTTCATATCCGGACTGATAACCTGCACGCAAGGAAAGAAAATTCTTATAGACAAATTCACTTCCTATATGGACATGAAACTTACCTCCGTCAAGTACTTTATAACCGTCTGAAGAAATTAATAAATCTGCTCCTATTCCTTTTAACTTAAATAAATAGCTGCCTCCCAAACGCACAGAAGAAGGGAGTTTGGTTGACTTATTTCTTAATTCAGACATTGTACCGAAATTAGAGAAACTTAATCCCAGAGAAAATATATCTTTTCTATAAATTACTCCAATATCAGCAGCGAAGCCACTGGCATTATCAACATATATTTTCTCAAATAGAAATTTTCCTGTAGCTCCTAATGACAGCATCTCATTAAACTTATAGGAAGCTGATATTCCGAATGCGAAATTCTGAGCGTTAAATGTCCCAATAGGTTCACCGGGTATTTCCCTGATTTCAATATCATTAACAGCAGTGTTGTTAAGACTGAGTCCAAAAGCAAATCTTCCCTTCGTTCTCAGCTTGAATGCCAGATACTCACTCCTTACACCAAATGAAGTCTGACTATGCATAAATATTAGATTAACATCAGAACCTGAAAATAACGCAGCCGGATTATAGTGTGTTGCACTAGCATCATTGACATTAGAGACTACAGCTTCTCCCATTGCTATTGAACGGGATGAAACCCCAAGCTTTAAAAATGACATACCGGTATTTGCAGAACCGTTGTTCTGTGAAAACAAAACAGACTGAATCAAAAATACTGTCAGGTAAATTATGAAACTTTTCATTTTATTTTAAAAATAGCTGTTAAAGTCTGAAAAGGTTTATGAGAATACGGTTCCATCACAAATGAATAATCTATTCCAACTATATAACTTTTAAAATTTTTCTGATATCCGACGCCAAACGAAGGTCTTGAAGATCCAAACACATCTTTCTCCTGCAGATCAAACCTGTCAAGCCCGGCTCTAAATTTAAAATCCTTAACTGGACTGATCTCAGCTCCGATTCTGAAAATTCCCGACCTCCTGTTGCTTGCCTGAAACTCAAGCGAGACAAGTCCTAAATTACGCGGCAGATTATAAGAAACCCCAATCAGGTATAGAACAGGAAATTTCTCTTTGGTCTGATTTCCGAATTGTCCGTATATCTTGCTTGTATTCCATTCATATTTTGAGTTAATATCCCTTACAGTTATACCACCTGTAATCTGATCAGTGATTTTGTACACCAGTCCTAAATCGAAACCAAATGAAGTGGACTTCACTTCTTCAAATAAACGAGAGAAATAAAACTTAAATCCTACACCACCGGCGACTTTATCAGAAATTCTTATTGAAGGAGCAAACAGAAACTGATTTTCAAATACAGAGAACTCACCGATTTTAAAACCATCTATATCCCTGCCGTCTATTTTACCAACGCCGGCATTAAGCCAGCTGAATGTAATTCCGGCACCCCCTTTGTCCTGTCCGGGAATTTTAAAATTTTTTGTGTAACTGATGAAATTTAGAGATCTGTCAAAAGAAAGGAATGAATAACCTAAAGCTATGTAATGTTCATTCTGAAAAACTGATAATGCCGGATTGTAAAATCCGCTGATGTCTCCGTTTATCACTGACACCATAGCACTGCCCATGGATATTCCCCGGGCATTAAATCCCATCCTCGTGAATGCTCCCGGTGTCCCTCCAAGCTGCGAATAGGCAGTACCGGATAATGTTAAAAACAAAACTAATATATATGATCTGAATAAGTTCATAAGCTTTTATTGCAATACAAGTATTTTCCCCCAGACAGTTTCATCTTTGTCAATTTCTATCCTGTAAAAATAAACTCCGTTTGAAACCTGAACACCATCATCTCTTCTGCCATCCCAGCTCACCCAGATAACATCTGGTGAAGTTCTTGTAGCATTCTGGATCACAGTTCTTACCGGAAACATTGCAAAATCAAATATCTTTACTGTAACCTGAGACGTGGTTTTACCGGTTTTGAAATAAATCCTGCAAAGTTCATCATCAGGTGAAAAAGGATTAGGAGCTGCATATGTTTCATTAGTAGAAGTAATACCCTGATATGCCCTGAATATTTTCCATTTTGAAACCCATGGACTTGGAAGTGTATCTGTAGTCCTGGCAAGTCCATCACCGGAACCTATCCATACACTGTCACCCTGAGAAT
>JAOADS010000006.1 GCA_026417195.1 Ignavibacteria bacterium
GTCGAATCCGCTTACACCATTTAATGGTATTCCTATTAACGGTACATGGAGATTAACCATAACAGATGGAGTAGCCGGAGATTCAGGTCTTCTGAGGGCATGGTGTCTGCAGATATGTTATCAGACACTTGTAGGGGGAATTCAGCAGGTTGAGATACCGAATTATTATTCATTGTCCCAGAATTATCCAAATCCGTTTAATCCGGCAACGAGCATTAAATATACAATACCAAAGTCAGGTTTGGTGACATTGAAGGTATATGATGTTCTTGGGAGGGAAGTAGCAACACTTGTAAATGAGAAGAAGGAGCCGGGAATATATGATGTAAACTTTGATGCATCTGAACTTTCATCTGGAATATACTTCTATCGTCTTGAGGCGGGTGACTTTAAGGCTGTTAAGAAAATGATGCTGGTGAAATAAGTAAATTATTTAAAGTTGATTCTGCCCCGGTGTTTTTGTGAGCACCGGGGTTTTTTATTTTAATAAAGTGTTATATTGTTCTATCAAAATTTTTATTTCATTTTAACTAAAAAAAAAATTGGCTATGTTTTAAATCATTTTTTTATAAAAATATAATTTTACTGACCATGCTGAAAATTGCTGTTATAGGTTACGGATACTGGGGTCCGAATTTACTGAGAAATTTCTATAACCTAGATGACTGTACCGTAGTTGCAGTCTGCGATCCCAGACCTGAACGTCTCCGTATTGTCCAGAAAAATTATCCGGCTGTAAAGACAACCCTGAATTTAGATGATATAATCAAGAACCATGATATTGAAGCTGTTGCAATAGCAACGCCTGTCAGGACTCATTATGAACTAGCAAAATTGTTTCTTGAGAACGGCAAACATGTTCTAATTGAAAAACCAATGTCTGACAGCTATGAAAAATGCTGTGATCTAATTCATACAGCAGATAAATTTAAAAAAGTGCTGATGGTTGACCACACATTTTTATATACAGGTGCTGTAAACAGTATGAAGAAATTTATAAAGGAAGGTGTTCTGGGGAAAATACTATATTTTGATTCGACACGCATTAACCTCGGACTTTTTCAGAGTGATATCAATGTACTCTGGGATCTTGCAGCCCATGATTTATCTATTCTGTTTCATCTGATTGAAGAAAAACCGTCTTACGTTCAGGCTATTGGGGTTTCCCACACTGATAATAAAATAGAAAACATAGCTTACATGTTTCTTCATTACGATTCCGGACTTATAGCCCATCTCAGTTGTTCATGGGCTTCACCGGTGAAAGTTAGATACACTCTTATAGGCGGAGATAAAAAAATGATAGTATATAACGATATTGAAGCAACTGAGAAAGTTAAAATATATGACACGGGTTACAATGTAAGAACCGATGAAGATAAGAAGAGTCTTCTTATAGATTACAGGGTGGGAGATGTATATATACCAAAGGTTGATATACGTGAAGCCCTGGCATATCTGGCTGAAGATTTCAGAGATGCGGTAGTATCAGCCAAGAAACCGGTCTCAAGCCGGGAAGTTGGCATGGAAGTAGTGAAAGTTCTTGAAGCATCAGATAAGTCACTGAAAAACAAAGGCAGTTTAATAAAACTTTCCTGAAAATTAATTTCAGTTTTTAATTTGTCCACACAAAGCTGGTCGATAATAATTTTCGGTTACAATGAAGAAAGGACTATAGGAAGTGTTATTGAGTCAGTCATAAAGTTCTGTGGTGAGAATAAAATAAATGATTTCGAAATAATAGTTATTGACGACGGAAGTTCTGATAACTCACAGAAAATTATAAAGAGTTTTTCCGGGAAATATTCGTTTATTAAAAACATAAGACACGATGTAAATCTTGGTATAGGACCTGCTATGGTAAGAGGATATAGTGAAGCTACAAAGGAAAATGTTATAGCCATACCTGCAGACGGACAATTTGATATCTGCGAACTGAAGCCTTTGGTTAATTTTAAGACAGGGACATTCATATCTTTCCAGAGAGAAAACACAAATTATGGCTTTTACAGGAAGATCGTTTCCTCCACAAATCAGCTCTTTAACCGTATTTTTCTTTCAATGAACGTAAAGGATGTTAACTGGGTAAAGGCATATAAAAACTCAGACCTTAAGGCAATTAACTTAGAACTCAGAAGTTCACTCATAAACACTGAAATATGTTCAAAGCTCAGGATCATGAATTACACCATTCACGAAATCCCCTCTGTTTATCACAGTCGTATCAGCGGTAAGCCAAGAGGAGCATCTTTTAAAACAGTTTCACAGGCAGTGGTGGAACTTATTAAGCTTATATTTATCATCAGAAAATTCAGGCAAAGGATCAGGAAGTCTGACAAGTGATGGAGTTACCCCTGATACATTACGATTGTAAAAATTTCCTGGGTTACAAACCCTGTGCCCCCAATAAAAACTACGGAGTTTTCTGTGACGGATGTTCATACTATGAAAGGGATATAAACGTGAAATGTGATTTTCCCCCTATCCCTGATGCATCGTTTCCACCGGAAAGAGATGGCTTTCTGAAAATACTTATAATAAAACTTGATGCAAGCGGTGATGTTCTCAGAACAACTTCTCTTTTGCCTTCTCTGAAGAAAAATTATCCTAATTCAGATATTAGCTGGATAACTAAGAGAAAGTCTTTAAGCTTTCTTAAAAATAATCCATATATCAACCGGCTTATCCCTGAATGTGATACAGAAGATTTTTTCTTTCATAATGAAGTTTTTGACATTGCTGTAAATTTAGACAGCGGACCTGAAAGTTGTTCAATAATGTCGAAGATTAGTTCAAAATACAAATTCGGATATGAGCTTGTAATGGGGAAGCCATATCCGGTTAATAAACTTGCGTTTGAATGGTATCTGATGGGAGTAAATGATATGTTAAAAAAATCAAATAAGAAAACATATCATAAAATAATTCACGAAATATGCGGACTTGAATACAAAGGCAGTGCACCTTTACTTGAAATTACCGGTGAAATCCAAAAAACAGCTAATGAAATAAGGAGGAAGTATAATCTGGATTCATATAATGAATTTATACTTGTGAATCTCGGCGGGGGTGACAGGTGGCAATATAAGAAATGGACCAAGGAAGGTTATTCAGGAATTGTAAAGATGCTTGCCGAGGATAAAAGCATTGCAACCGGGATCGTTGCAGGAAGAGATGACAGAAATTTTTATGAAGAAGTATCAGCCATGATACCTGGTAAGTCGAACATATTACGTTTCGGTTGTCTTGAAAATGCAGATGATTTTATAAGTTTGATTTACAGTGCTGATAAAATATTAACCTCTGACTCACTTGGATTCCATGTTTCAACGGCGCTAGGCAAATATACAGTTTGTTTCACAGGACCTACTTCACATAATGAACTTGACGTTTTCGGTAAAGGTAAAATAATTTATTCAGATAAAGTAAACTGCCTTTGCTGTTATCTGAACAAATGTGATAAAACAGTAAACTGTATGAACACACTTGATGTTAATTATGTTTACAGACAATTAATTCCGGACAATTGAATTTTGGGAATGTGAAAAACAAGAAAATCCGAGTAGTTTACATTACTGGCGAAAGTTACATTGATCACAGTTACACAATAATCAAGGAACTTAGAAAGCATTTAAATCTGGAAGTCTATTTCATATTTAAAGCCCTGAATGCGGAGGTAAAGAGATTTTTATCTGTTTTCAATGCTTTTCCTGTTACAAGGAAAAGATACAGAAATCCTTTGAGTCTGCTGGATGAGTTGGCTTTAATATTAAGGCTGAAAAGATTAAGAGCTGATTGTATCTGGTTTAATACATTGAATGTTTACCAGATTTTTCTTGTAAAGATATTTCTTAAAAACTATCTTATAATGCTCCACGATGCTGAAATTCACCCGTCAACTTCAGATAAACATGGAAGGTTATCTACAAAACTATTGATAAAATTCCATAGGGAAAGAATCTGCACTGCAAGCTATTCACAGTCAGAAGTATTCAGGAAATTAACTGGTACTACCCCTAAGGTTTTGCCTCTTCCTGTGATTGATTACTACAAGGATCTGTCTTCAGATTCAAATAGCCCCGATGAACGTAAAGGCAGAAAACTGAAATTTTTCTTTTTCGGAACTATAGAAAGATATAAAGGCATAGACCACTTAATTGATGCTTCTGTGATTCTTGAGCACCATAAGGATAAATTCGAAATAAATATTTACGGGAAGTTCAGATATTCTGACACTGAATTATTTCAGAGAATAAAAGGCATAAGTGTGATAAATTTGCAGGATGAATTCATAGATTATAAACAGGTGTCCGGATTATTCAGAGACAATGATGTTTTAATTCTTCCCTACAGACAGGTTACTCAGTGCGGTCCTTTGCTTATTTCCTACAGTTTCAATGTTCCTGTAATATGCAGTGATCATCCCGGTTTCAGAGAATATGTTGATAATGGGAAAAGCGGATTGATATATGGTAATTCATCTGGTGAGTTGGCAGAAGTAATGGAAATGATAATCAATGAACCAGATAAAATTAAGGAGATGAAAGATTATATAAAAACCGTAATTCACAAAAAATTTTCCATGGAAAGTCTTGCAAGCATGTATATAAAAGTCCTTACTGATTTATGAAAATTATTGTAACCGGAGGCTCCGGATTCATAGGTTCACACTTAACAGACTGTCTTATTGAAAGAGGACATAAGGTTACGATACTTGATATTGAAACTCCACGTTACCATTCGGATGCCGAATTTATAAGAGGTGACGTTACTGATATTGATCTGCTTATTTCAGTCTTCAAAGATCATGAAATAGTCTATCATCTTGCCGCAGAAGCAAATGTAAACCGTTTTTATGAAAAGCCGCTTTATTCGAATCTTATAACATCAGTCTCAACTTTAACTGTGCTTGAGGCAGCAAGACAGACAGAGTTAAAAAGAGTTTTGCTTGCGTCAACTGAATGGGTTTACGGTTCGTCGGATAGTCAGGACGAAATTACAGAAGAAATTCCTTACACAGTAAATCCGGATCACCTCTACACATCTTCCAAGATTTCAGCGGAACTTTTCTGTAAGAATTACAGATCTTTATACGGAGTTAATTACACGATTATGCGTTACGGTATTCCCTTCGGTGAGAGGGCAAGGGAGGAGACCGTTACACCTATTTTCATAAAAAAAATAATTAAGGGAGATGAAATTCTGATTCACGGAGACGGTTCACAAACAAGACAGTTTATATATGTTAAAGATCTTGCTCAGGGGAATGTTGCCTGCCTTAAACCAGAGGCTGAAAATGAGATCTTTAATTTAAACGGAAGGGAAATTATTAAAATAATAGATATTGTACGGACTCTGGAAGAGCTACTTGGCAAAAAAGCTAAAATCAGATTTGTGGAAGACAGAAAAGGAAACTACAAGGGACGTTTTATATCATCTGAGAAGGCTGAAAGATTACTCGGCTGGAAACCCCGATATAATTACCGGGAAGCTATGGAGAAATATTTAAGTAATTATTTATCTTCGAAATGAAAAAGCTTCTTACAGTTATAGGGACAAGACCTCAGTTCATAAAATATGCAGCTATTTCAACAAGACTCAGGAGAAACTTCCGGGAGATCCTGGTTGATACCGGACAACATTACTCAAAAAAAATGTCCTCAGATTTTATTAAAGAACTTAACATCCCTCATCCTGATTATACCATAGGCGTATCTTCGGAGAATGTTGTTTCACAGATTGCAGAGATGATAAAAGGTTTGTATCCTGTGATCGAGAGGCACAAACCAGACATATTGTTATGTTTTGGAGATACAAATTCCGCTCTTGCTGCTGCTTTAAGTGGTCTTAAGTACGATATACCTGTCGTTCATATAGAGGCGGGAGAAAGGAATTATGACAAAAACTTTAAACGTGTTCCGGCTTATACTATTCCAGAGGAAGCTAACAGGATTGCAATAGATTCTTTTTCAGCTCATCTTATCTGTTCTTCCAGACGTGCATATAAGAACCTTACTGAAGAAAAAGTAACAGGAAGCATTTTCTATTCAGGGGATATAATGTTAGATATTTACCTGAAAAACTTTAAGGAAGTATTGAAAAGAGAAAATGTTCTGAATAAATATGGACTAAAAAGTAAGCAGTACTATTTTGTTACTATACACAGGGCTATAAATACTGATAATATGGAGCGCATGAAAGCGTTTTATAATGTATTTAAAAATCTTGAAAAAACCGTTATTTTGCCATTGCATCCAAGAACTTTAAAGAAATTGAGAGGATTTAATCTTTACAATAAGTTTCTGACCTTGAAAAACCTTGTTCTCACAGAGCCAGTCGGATATCTTGATTCACTGGTACTGAACTACCATGCTGCATGTGTTATGACTGATTCCGGCGGCGTTATAAGAGAAGCATATTTTAACGGAGTTCCGTCAGTTATGCTTGATGATACATCTGAGTGGCTTGATTTATATGAAAGTAACTGGTCTTTCATCGCCGGAGCTGATGAGGAAGCAATTATGAAGAAGTTGGAGGATCTGCGCGTACCGGATAAGAAGCCGGATTTTTTCGGTGACGGGAAGGCTGGTTTAAAAACGGTAAACTATCTGAAAAAATGTTAAGTACCGAATTATTCAAAAGAATACTGGTGTTAGGTGCTCATCCGGATGACGGGGAACTAGGTGCTGGGGCAACTATGGCACGCTTCAGGGAAGAGGGGAAAGATTTATTTTACGCAATGTTTTCTTTGTGTGAAGATTCACTTCCTGAAAGCTTACCTAAAGATACTTTAAAAATAGAAGCTATTTCATCCTCCAGGGTTTTAGGGCTTGATGAGTCAAATCTGATTTTTCTGAATTATCCAGTGAGGAAGTTTTTTGATTACAGACAGGAAATTCTTGAAGACATGGTGAGAATAAGAAATGACATCAAACCAGACCTTGTGATTATGCCATCTAACCAGGATCTTCATCAGGACCATGCAGTAATAGCCAATGAGGGTTGGAGAGCCTTTAAATCCTGTAGTATGATTGGTTATGAGTCTGTAAGAAATAATTTAACTTTTACAACACATCTGTTTTTAAGAATAACCAAACAACAACTTGAAAAAAAGATATCAGCAGTTAAATCATATAAATCACAGCTCTTCAGAAGTTATTTTCAGGAATCTTTTATACGATCCCTGGCTGAAGTGAGAGGACAGCAAACTGACGGTGAGCTTGCCGAAGCTTTTGAAGTTAAAAGAATTATAATTTAAAACACAATTATGTCTGAGTTAAAGGTACCTTTTAACAGATATTTCAGGGGAGAAAAAATCTCCCTTAAACCATTTGAGAAGGAAGACATATCACTTGTTGCATCATGGAATAACAACGAAGATATTAATTCTACTATGCTTTCACGGTTCCCTGTAAGTATTTATGAACAGGAGAAGTGGTATGAGAAAACTATAAACGATAGATCAAAAAAGAAACTTATTATAGAGATTAATGAGAGCGGTGAAAAAGCCGGTATGGCATCACTGTTTAATATAGACAGCAAAAATCTTTCAGCGGAGGTTGGTGTATACCTTGATCCCGCATATCATGGAAAAGGTTATGCAAAAGAGGCAATTATAATGTTATCACGTTTTGCTTTCCATGAACTGAATATGCATAAACTTTATGCTTCTGTTATTGAGTTCAACGAGGCATCTGTAAAAGTCTTTGAGTCAGCAGGGTTTTCAAAGGAATACATCAAGAAAGAAGCTGTATTCACAAACGGCAAGTTTTATGATGTCCAATATCTTTGTTTATTTAAAAGGGATTTCAGAATTTAATGACTTTTTCCATCCACCAGCCTAACTACATACCTTTCATCGGATACTTCTACAAAATAGCTTCAAGTGATGTATTTGTTATATTGGACAAGGTACAGTATCCGCGCGGTCAAAGTTTTTCTCCCAGAAATAAAATCAAAACTCCGCAAGGTAGCTGTTATCTTACAATTCCTGTAAAAATTCCCAAAGGCAGTGAGGGAAAAGTAACTTACAGGGAAGTAGGATTTGCCGATGAAAACTGGAAGAAGAAGCATCTAATGACTGTTGAAATGAATTACAAAAAAGCCCCTTATTTTTATGAGATAATGGAGTTATACAGATCTTCGTTACTGAGAAATTACAGCAACCTGGCTGAGTTAAATTCTTATTTGATTAATATAATCTGTAATTATCTTGGGATTAAAACCAGACTCATTTTTCTTTCTGAATTAATTCAGACTTTCGGAGCTAAAACCCAACTGATAATTGATATCGGGAAGGCTTTGGAAGCTGATGTTTATCTTTCAGGTACTGGTGGTGGGAAAGAATATAACGATGAAGGTATGCTTAACGAAAACGGAATTAGACTTGTGTATAGTTCATTCAGGCATCCGGTTTATAATCAATTGTGGGGAGAGTTTATACCAAATCTCTCGGTTCTGGACTTTTTATTTAATTGCGGACCGGATTTGGAAAAGATTAAATCAGGAAGTTGAAAGGAAAACTGATTTGTCACATATGTTTTTCTGAATATCCTTCAGATCAGAGAGTAAGAAGATATGTAAATGAATTAATATCTAACGGCTATGATGTGGTTATTATATGCATAGCAGATGAATTCAACAAAAAGTCTGAGTTTAATGATAAAGTCAGAATAATAAGACTCAATGTGTCAAAAAAAAGAGGTAGCTACTCAAGCAGATTCTCCGAGTATCTTATGTTTTTTCTAAAATCTTTTTTCATGTCTATTTATGTTTATTTCAAATACAGACCTGTGATTTACCATATGCACACCTTTCCTGATTTCATAGTGTTTGCAGGAATTTTTCCAAAGCTTGCTGGGTCTAAACTTATATTGGATATGCATGAGCTTACACCGGAAGCTATGATGATGAGGGAGAACCTTAGTGATAAAAATTTGCTTATAAGGTTTCTTAAATTTACAGAGAAACTATCAGTTAAATTTGCTGACAGAGTTATTACGATACATGAGATTGCGGAAGAAATTTTAAGGAAACGCAATAAGAAGGAATTTATTTCAATCATGAACGGTGTGGACAGAAGAGAAGCCGGTGAAATTCAGAAGAAATCAGACGGATATTTCAATCTTGTTTACAACGGGACAATAAATCCTAACCTAAACCTCGGTCTTGTTGTAAAATCTATGATTGTATTAAGAGAAAAATTGAATGAAGCTCAGTCTGAGAAAATCAGATTTCTCTTATACGGAAAAGGACCTGATTTGAATAACCTTCTCAAAGAAGCTGAATCAACTGGTTTAAGTGAGCAGGTAATCTATAAAGGCAACCTGAATTACAAAGAAATGCTTTCGGAACTGGCTTATGCATCTGCAGCTGTTTACCCGCCTTTACCCAATATATATACAGACATCTGCTATCCTATCAAGATTACTGAGATGATTAATTTCAGAATACCGGTGATTGCATCGAGATACAAGACGCTTATTCATTTTTATCCGGAAGACTGTATATTTTATTTTAACCCCGGTGATGCGAATGATATGGCAGAAAGGATTATAGAAGTTATGAATGATCCCCGAAAAGTATCTGATAAAACGGAAAATGCATTTAATAAGTTCAGAAATTACTCATGGGAGAACGTTATGAAGAAAAAATATATGAAGCTTATTGATGAGTTATCAGAAGGGAAAAAAAATGAAACGTAAAATTCTGGTAATTGGCGGAGGCGGTTATCTGGGAATAGTTCTGGTGAGAAAATTACTTGAGCTTGGATATAAAGTTAGGGTACTTGACAGTTTCATATACGGTTCGAGGGCAATATCGTGTTTGTCTTCACCACTGCTTGAGATCGTAAAAGGAGATATTACACATGCTGAAGTAGTCACTAAGGCAATCAATAACTCAGATGCCGTTATTCATCTTGCGGCTGTTGTAGGTGATCCTGCTGCAAAAGCAAGGCCGGAGTTGACGATTAACACCAATTACATAGCTTCTCTGTCAATAGCGTCGGCATGTAAACTTTCTGGTATAAATAAATTTATATACGCATCAACCTGCAGCGTATATGGAATAGGAGATGAAATACTTGATGAAGATTCTCCTTTAAATCCGGTTTCTCTTTATGCGAAAACCAAGATTTCATCAGAAAAGGGTATTATGTCAATTGCCAACGGTGAGTTTTGTCCTACAATAATGAGAATGTCAACTTTATACGGATATTCTCCAAGAATGAGATTTGACCTTGTTGTCAACACCATGACTATGACCGCTTTTACAGAGGGCGTTATAAAGGTTTTCGGAGGAAATCAATGGAGACCTCTTTTAAGCTTATCAGATGCTGCTGATGCCTACATAAAAATTCTTGAAGCAGACATCAGTGTCATTGGCGGTAAAATCTATAATGTAGGTTCCGAGAAACAAAACTACCGCATATCTCAGGTTGCTGAACAGGTAGCTGGAGCTATAGAGGAACTTACAGGTAAAAAGGTTTCTATTCGAACTGAAAAGGATAATCAGGATGTAAGAGATTACAAAGTTTCGTTTGAGAGAATAAGAAGAGATACCGGCTTTGAAGCAAAGACTTCAATTAATGAAGCTGTTAAGGAGATTTGGATGAAATTAGAGTCGGGCGAAATAAAGGATCCGAAACAAAAAGTTTATTACAATCATTATTTTGATTCCAGTGAGGAATTAATAGGTTAAAATATCTTATTATGGACTTCCAAATAGCTTTTGACAAAAGGGATCTTCCCAGAATTCACGATGCACTTGACAGGATAGTTTCTTCAAATAAATGGACTGAAGGCTATTACACTGAACTTTTTGAAAATAAATGGTCTGAACATAACGAACTGCATTCAGTAGCTTTCTCTAGCTGGTCCGGTGCAGCACTTGCAGCACTAGATTATTTTAATCTTAAAGGTAAAAAAGTTTTATGCCCCTCAAATACCTTTATGGCGACTCCTTTGGTTACAATGCATTGCGGAGCTGAAGTTGAGTTTGTTGATTGTAACAGATATGATCTTTGTATGAGTTTCGATGATATGAAAAATAAAGCAGAGAAACATAAACCCCATGCGATATGGGTAGTACATATCGGAGGTCATATAGCCTTTGATATAGAGAAGATAGCTGACTATTGCAGAAAAAATGGTATAATTCTTCTTGAGGACTGCGCTCACGCTCACGGTGCCTCATGGAAAGGGAAGAAACCTGGTCAATGGGGTGATGCCGGTGTTTATTCATTTTATGCTACCAAGACCATTACAACTGGTGAAGGAGGTATGTTAGTTTCAAAAAATAAAGATCTCATAGAGTTTTCAAGAAAGTTCAGAAATTACGGGAAATTCGATTACAAAGTTCATGGTCTGAATTTCAGGATAACTGAGTTTCAGGCGGCAATTGGTGTTGTTCAGACAGAAAGACTAAAAGATATAATAAGTTTTAAAAACGAATATGCAGGAAAACTAGATGCTATATATCCTAATCACGTGAAGTTACCTGACGAAATGGTATCGGGTTATTACAAGTATATCGTATTTGATCCTATAGATAACAGTACAGGCAAAGTCTATCAGGAACAATGTCACAGAATACTTAAACACAATGTTGACCTGCCGAATAGTGACTGGGTATCAGAAAATCACTGGTGTGTGCCGATTTACTATAAACCTTAATGTAGTAATTATTTTGGACGGAATCTGATAATAAAAAGATTAAATTGAATAAATCTTCGGAAAATAAAAACAAGATACCTCCGAAATTTCTCGCTTATTACTTTTTCCTGTCAATTATTTTCTGCTATCTGTATTATGTGAAAATAGTAGCACCGGTTGACTGGAATGCTCCAAACAGCATTAACGCAGTTGCTACTTTTGAGACTTCGAAACCATATCAGTTTCGTTTGCTTGTACCTGTTTTGTTTAAATTATTCATGTCTGTTGATACTTTATATGGTAAATACATCTACATAGCATACAGCGTTGCAATTGTTTTTCTGACAATTATAATTTATTACAAGATACTTTCCTCAAGGTATTTTACTAATAATAATTTTATGTTATGGATTTCACCTGTTATCCTCTATGCTATGTTATGGAATTATGTTATACTTAATCAGTCATTTCAGTATTATGATTTTACTGCAATATTTTTTTTTACTGCCGGACTTTATTTTATTGTAAATGAAAATTTTATAAAACTCCTCATAATATTTATACCCGGCATAATCAACAAAGAAACTGCTGTATATCTGATTTTCGCATATCTGCTTTATAATTACAGGTCTGTTTTAACCAGACAAATAATCGTTAACACGTTGATAATGGTGATTGTATTTTGTGTGTGGAAAATTTTTATCAGTTATCTGTTTAAGTCTAATCCGGGGGATGATTTTGAAATCGGCTTTTATGAGAATATAAAAATCATAGAGAAACTTTTCACTGATAAAGTTCTCATGAAAAATTTTTTCCTTAATTTCGGCGGACTATATATTTTTATTATAATACTTTTTATATCAGGTAAATGGAAGTTGTTCAGAGAGAAAGAGTTGCTCTATGTAAATTTAACCGTTATACCCTATTATATTTTAGGTATATTTGTAACATATATAACAGAGGTAAGGGTTTATACTGAACTTATACCTTTGATAACTACAGTGTTTTTAATATACTTAAGTCTTAATCCAAGGCTTTTCGGCTATTTTTACATAAACGGAAAAAATCAGCTTGGGTGAAGAGAAAAAAATAAACTTTGATGATTATGTTGACTCTTATAAAAAAGAGATACAGAAATCTATCAGTTTTTCAGGTCAGGATGTTGATTTCTTCATTGAACTCAAGGCTGTTATAATACAACAGCTTGCGGAAAAATATTTCAGCTCCCATGAGAAACTAAAAGTCCTGGATATAGGGTGCGGCATAGGATTAATTGACAGTTATTTATCCGGATATTTCAATTGTCTTTACGGAACTGACGTTGAAAAAGGAATTATTGAAAAGGCTTCTGAAAGCAATCCAGCCGTTAAATACACTTTATATGATGGTAATACTCTGCCATATGAAGATCTGAGTTTTGATATTTGTTTTGCTGTAAATGTTATACATCATGTTCCTCCGGTCAAATGGCAGAATTTCGTGAATGAAATGTTCAGAGTTCTTAACAAGGGCGGGTTAGCTATGATTTTCGAACACAATCCGTTTAATCCTCTCACCCGCAAAGTAGTAAAAAGCTGTGAATTTGATAAGGACGCTGTGCTTCTTCACCACAGGGAAATTAAAAATCTCGTTAAAAAAGCCGGCTTCGTTATAGCGGAAACTGCATATATAATATTTTTCCCTTTCAGGTCTGTTTTTTTCAGAAAAGCAGAACAGTTTATGAAATGGTTACCTCTGGGCGCTCAACAATATGTAGTAGGGAGAAAGCATGCTTAATTATCTCAGGAAAAAAGTACCATTTGAATCTTCTCCTTCAGTTCTTGTTCATTTATACTATCTTCTGATATCCTTTACTTTCTGTTACCTTTATTACCATAAATTTATAAACAGAGCAGATTTCTATTCACCTGATTCAAGCGGTGGAATTTATGCAGTTCTTGAATTTCAGGCTCTGAAGCCCATACAGTTCAGACTGCTTGTTCCATTTATTTTCAAAATCTTCCAGACTGTTACGGGTTTAATAAAGCCAATCCCTGATAAAGCCCTTTTCTTTATATTAACGATAATTTTTACCTATTTCATTCTTTATTCGTTTTACTATCTCCTTAATGAATACTTTAAAAGCCGTGCTATGAATTGCTGGCTTTCTTCAGTTATCATCTATCCTATGATATGGAACTTTGTTATAATGAACGGTCAGTTTTTCTATATGGATTTTACAGCTCTGCTTGTAATGATAATAGGTTTTTATCTCATAATAAAAGAAAAATACAATCTTTTACTGTTACTTTTTTTTATAGGAATTTTTAACCATCCTTCAGTTGGTTATCTTGCAATGGCTTTTTTATTATACAATGCACAGAGATTACTGAGTTTTAAGACAATTGCATATCTGATTCTAATGACTGTAATGTACATCGGGATTTATAAGTTTATGGACATGTATTTTACAACTGCTCAGGGATATTTCATTATTTATAATCTTCCGAGAAATCTTTCCATGTTCACCGAACTCCCTCTGCATATAATTATACGGGACTTAGTGTTTAATTTCGGAGGTCTTCACATATTTCTTGTTTTGTTTGCTCTCTCAGGTAATTGGAAGAGATACAGTGGTCCCTTGCTTTATATTAACCTTGTCAGTCTGCCATATATAATATCTGTCCTGATTAATTTCAGTATAGAGGAAATAAGGAACTATATAGTAATTATACCATTTATAGTTATTCCCGCTCTTATGTTTTTAAGTACTTTCGAGAATTCATTTCTTAAACCATCGGAAAGATTAACTAATCAGTAATGAAGGTATTATACGTAAGTTCCAAGGGTAGTATTCATGATTACAGGTTCCTGAAAAAACTTTCGGAGAAATATGATGTACTTTTTCTCCATTATGCTGCTGATGAAATCATTCCAGAGATAAAAGGTATTAAGAACATAAGGATAATTTCAAAGAAACCAATTTTTAAGTCATTCCCCCTTGCAAGTGAGATATTTCACTTTAAAAAAGTATTGAAAGAATTCAGACCGGACGTTATACACACAGGATATGCCTGGCAGGTAGGAGTGCTTGCAGCTCTTGTGAACGTGCATCCTCATCTTTCAATGCCTTGGGGTTCAGATATTCTAACGGAACCAGACAGAAGTTTTTTTAAGAAATGGCTTGTAAAAAAGGTTATGAGGCAATGTGATCATATACAGTGTGATGCAGAATATGTCAAAGCTAAAATAATGGAGGATTATAATATCGTAGCTGATAGAATAACGGTTTTCCCGTGGGGTATAGATCTTAATATTTTCAGAAGGCTTGACAAGAATAAATGCAGAGAAAAACTCAATATAGATAAGAACAAATTTGTTCTGATATTCAACAGACACCTAGAACCGGTTTATGGAGTTGATGTTTTACTAGAAGCCTACAAAATTTTTGCCAGTGAAAAACAGGATGTTCAGTTACTTATGCTATCTGATGGGAGTCTTAAAAGTAAGGTTATGAAATTTATTTCAGACAACAGACTTGAGAATAAATTAAGCCTCATAGGCAGAGTTCCGAATAGTGAACTTCCGGTTTTCCTTAACGCTGCGGATGTTTACATATCTCCTTCGTCAAGTGACGGCTCCTCATTATCTCTGCTTGAAGCCATGGCGTGCGGGCTTGGAATAATAGTTACTGCAGTTCCGGCAATAAAGGAATGGATTAACAGCGGAAACGGTTTAGTTACTTCATTAAAAGATCCTGCTGACCTTTCAGATGCTATGGAACGTTATTATAAAAACAGAGAACTTGTAAATATTCACGGAACGAAAAACATTGAAATAGCCACTCATAGAGCGGATTGGGATAAAAACTTCCAGATGTTGTGTGAAATTTACTCATCAATAAATAAAAAGTATTCCCCCCGATAACAATTCAGATAATTTAGTAAGTATAACCTCACGAAAGTTACCATTGATTTTATATTTAGGTTTACCTAAATTTAAATATTGATATACCTAAAAAATGCCTTCTCAGTCTAAAGAAGATTATTTAAAAAAAATATATATTCTTCAGGAACAGGGTAATAAAGTAAACACCGGTATTCTGGCTTCTGCTATGGGTGTTTCGCCAGCTTCAGTAAGTGAGATGGTTAATAAACTCTCTGATCTCAGATGGATTAAGAATGAACCTTACCATGGTTTCAAGCTAACCAGAGAAGGAGAAAAATTATCTGTAAACTTAATACGAAAACATAGATTACTTGAAGTATTTCTCTCAGAGCATCTGAATTACAAATGGGAAGAAGTTCATGAAGAGGCTGAAAAAATAGAGCACACTGTCTCAGACAAATTCATAAACAAACTTGAAGAATACCTTGGTTTTCCGAAATTTGATCCTCATGGCGATCCAATCCCAGACAGAAACGGAAAATTTGAAACGATGAACTATAAGGTTCTTACTTCTGCAGAAAAAGGAAGAAAATATATTGTAGCACGAGTAAACGACGTTTCACGTGAGATACTCAAATATCTTACCTCAATAGGCCTGAAACTCAATTCAAGGATTGAAATTCTCGAAAAGATCGATTATGACGGATCCGTTGAGATTATGATCAACAATAGAAAACATCTTCTAAGTAAAAAAATGGCAGAATACATTTTTGTCATGTAGAATATTATGCTTAATATCAAAAGCTGTTCAAAATACATATTATTTCCAGTTCTGACTTTATCTATAATATCATGTAAAGAGAAGAATGAAAATCAAAGAACGGATAAAATACTTGCAGTTTCGTCTATAACAATAATTGCGGATATGGTTAAATACATAGGCGGTGATAAAGTTGATTCAAGGAGTATATGTCCTGTCGGTACAGATCCGCACACTTATAAACCAAAACCCTCAGATCCGAAAAGTATAGCTGAATCAGACATAGTATTCATAAACGGGTTAGGACTTGAACACTGGATAGAGGAAATGATAAGAAATGCTGGTGGTAATAAAAAAGTAGTAAAGGTAACCGATGGTATAGAGCCGTTAAAGGATGAAAAAGGGTATGGAGATCCGGATCCTCATGCATGGTTTGATGTCAATTTGGCAAAAATCTATGTAAGAAACATAGCTGATGCGCTGGCTGAAGTGGATAAGCCAAATGAGTTATATTACTTACAGAATCTGAATGATTATCTTCTAAAGCTGGATTCTCTTGACAGCTGGATAAGAAAACAAATTGCAGAAATACCCGAGATGCAGAGAGTCCTGATAACTTCACATGATGCTTTCAGATATTTCGGCAGGGCATATGGACTCGAGGTAAGAGGTTTACAGGGTATTTCAACTGAGGCGAGACCGCAGACTGAAGATATAAAAAAAATAGTTGATCTTATAAAGGAAAGAAAACTCAAAGCAGTCTTTATTGAAACGAGTGTAAATCCGAAATTACTTCAGGAAATCTCACGGGAAACCAGTGCAAGAGTAGGAGGGACACTGTATTCAGACTCACTTGGAGAGGAATACAGTGATGAAGGTACATATATAGGTGCTGTTATCCACAACGTTAAAACTATAACATCAGCGTTAAAATGAATACTTATTTCTCAAAATATTTCTTTTATATGCTTGGTTTAATTTCGTTACTAAGCCAGTGGTTTTCAATTCTGTACTCACAGGATGAACTTATTACAGACAGACCGGATCAAACCGAATCAGCCTTTACCGTTTCAGCTGGATTCATTCAGTTTGAAGGTGGGGTTTCAATGGAAACATATTCATTCAGCTATCTTTTACCTACCTATCCTGAGCAGATTTCTCAAGGCACCAGAAAAAATTTTTATCCGTCTTTTCTTCTCAGGACCGGAATTACAAATAATTTTGAGATGAGACTTGGATGGGGAATGTATAAGGCTGATAGTAGTCCCATTATTACAGAACCGTTGATTATTGGATTTAAATTGAAACTTGCTGATGAAAAGAAATTTATTCCCCAGTCTGCTTTTATATTTCACTTATCGGTACCTCTGAGGAAGGAACACAGTGATTACATATCACCGGATTTCAGACTTGCTTTCTCACATACGTTAACAGAAACAATGTCAATAGCCTATAATTTTGGAACTGAATGGGAACTCAACAAAAGTTCAGCTGACGGAAAACTTGTTTATACTTTAGCAGGAGCTTTTGATCTTGGGAAAAGGCTTTCTGCATTTGCAGAGATTTTCGGTTATATAGGGTCTTCAGAAAATGCACGGAATCTGATTAACGGTGGCTTAACCTACCTGATACTAAAGAATCTTCAGGCTGATATTTATTTCGGATTTGGTCTATCAGAAAACACTCCCGACTGGTTTACTGGAGCTGGCATTTCAGTTAAACTACCGGCATGGAACGTCAAAAGATGAATGTAATAAGTATTAAAAATCTTACAATCTCATATCACAGAAAACCAGCAATCAGAGGAATAAGCCTTGAAATTGAAAAGGGCAGTATTATAGCAATTATAGGTCCTAACGGAGCCGGGAAGTCAACTCTGCTGAAGGGGATACTGGGACTTTTACCTTTTGATTCGGGAGAAGTGAAAATTTTCGGTGAAGATGTTGATAAAGTACGAAAGAAAATTTCATACATACCTCAGCGCGAACAGTTTGACTGGGATTTTCCTATTAATGTTTATGAACTTGTAATGATGGGAAGATATGCCCATATACCTTTTATAGGGTTTCCTCGTAGAAAAGACAAACAGGTTGTCATTAATTGTTTAGAGAAGCTTGAAATTGAAAGATGTGCTACCAGACAGATAAGAAATCTTTCCGGTGGACAACAGCAGAGAGCTTTCATAGCCAGAGCCCTAGCACAGGAGAGTGATATTTATTTTATGGATGAACCATTTGTAGGCGTAGATGCGAAAACAGAAAAATCCATTTTCTCTTTGATGAATGAGCTTAAATCAGAAGGGAAGACAATTATGGTGGTACACCATGATCTCAGTAAAATAAAAGGATATTATGATAAGGTAATTATGATAAACCAGACCTTAATAGCTTATGGAAATACCAACGATGTTTTTACCCCTGAACTTATAAACAAAACTTATGGAGGGAGATTAACTATACTCCAGAAGACAGAAGAACTTATCTGAGATGACAGAATTTATAAAATATTTTCTCTTAGAGCCTTTGCAGTATGAGTTTATTCAGAGAGCATTACTTGCTTCAGTTGCTGTAGGGATCAGCTGCGGACTGATAGGTGTTTATATTATGCTTAGAAGAATGTCTCTGATCGGAGACGCACTTGCCCATGCAGTTCTGCCAGGCATAGTGATCGGATTCATGGTAGCCGGAAAAAGTGAACTTGTGATGTTCACCGGTGCTGTAGTTTCTGGAATAATTACATCAGTTCTCATAGGCTTTCTCAGCAGGAATTCAATCATAAAGGAAGACACTTCAATCGGAATTATTTTCACGGGAGCTTTTGCCCTTGGAATTCTTCTGATATCTCAGCTCAAAGGCGTTCACCTTGATCTTTCATCATATTTGTTTGGTGATATTCTTGGAGTATCAACAGGTGATTTGATTCTTTCATTTACAATAACACTTGTTATCATTATTTGCGTGATCCTTTTTTACAAGCAGCTTCTTATAACTTCATTTGATCCTACCTTGGCTATTACGATAGGGATACCGGTTTCTGTCATACACTACGGACTTATGACTTTACTTTCTATGTCAATTGTAGCCGGATTACAGTCTGTTGGTGTGGTTTTGCTAGTTGCTATGCTAATAACTCCTGCTGCTACAGCTTACCTTCTGACTCATAGTCTGAAGAAAATATTACCGCTATCTGTATTGATAGCTGTAGTTGCATCCATATCAGGTTTGTTTTTATCTTATCATTTTAATTTTTCATCAGGTGCTTCTATAGTATTAACCGCAGTAATGTTTTTTACAGTAGCTTTTATATTTTCACCGAAAGAGGGATTGCTTATAAAGTACCTCAGAAAGAAAAAAACAGCGAGAACAGCAATAAGTGAAGATGTTATAAAACTCATAATGAGATATAAAGGTCTGCAGCTTGATGAACAGGTTTCTAAATTATCATCAGAGACCGGTTTACACCTAAGGAATCTGAAATCTATTTTGAATTCCCTTGAATCAAAGGGTTTTTTGTATTCTGATAACAACTCCTACTCACTCACTAATCAAGGACTCGCCGAAGCAAGGAGACTTGTCAGGACTCACAGACTTTGGGAAACATATGCCTCGAAGGAGAAATTTTTATCTGATGACGAACTCCATTCAGATGCCGAGAAAATAGAACACCTGCTGCCTGATGAGCTTGTTGATGAGTTAGACAGGGAACTGGGATATCCCGAGAAAGATCCTCATGGTTCAGAAATTCCAAGGACTGAGAGCTGATAATTTACTCACCCCGTATCCTAAAAATTTAAAGATTTTCGGTTGTTTGAGAGTTGGAAATTTTACTAACTATATTACATTGCTTCTGTGAGAAAATAAAATCTTGAAATAATTAAATTTTATGGACAACTTATAATTATGAGTCTTGAGAATAGTATAACTTCTGTTTTATTGTATTACGATATTTTCTCATATCCTCTTAAAGGTGATGAACTTTATACATTTCTCCCCTCTAACTCAGTTTCAAAGGAAGATGTTCTAAAATATGCAGATGAGGTTTCAAGAGACAGGAAATCTCCTTTTAGAAGAAAGATGGAGTATTACATAATTGAACCTGTTAACGGTAAAATAGAAGCAAGATTATACAGGGAAAGATATTCCGGGAAAATGTGGAAAATAGCACGGGTAATTACTTCGTTAATAAAGATGTTTCCATTTGTGAGAGCTGTAATGATAACAGGCAGTCTGTCAAAAGGATGTTCAGACAAAAATTCAGATTTAGACTTTATGGTTATAACGGCAGAGAACAGACTCTGGATATGCAGAACATTTCTCATGTTGTTTAAGAAAATATTTCTCTTTAACAGTTATAAATATTTCTGTATAAACTATTTTATATCTGAAAATCAGCTTGAAATTCCAGATAAGAATATTTTTACTGCTACCGAAATTGCTACTGTCAGGATTGCGTATAATACGGATCTGGTTCACCGCTTTATTAATGCAAACAAGTGGATAAGGAAATTTTTCCCTAATTATGAGTTGTGTAATGAAGTTACCCATAAGGCTGGCTTCAGGGTAAACAACAGACGGAGCCTCTATCAGAATATCACGGAGAAGTTCTTTCCGGGAAACTTCGGGGATAAGATCAACCTCAGACTAATGAATTATTTCAGAAAACATATAGATAAGAAGTATTCTCACATAAAAGAAACTGACAGAAAATCTATGTTTTCTGTTGAAGTAAACGTTTCCCGTACTCATCCGGGCAATATGCAGAAAAAAATACTTGAAGCTTACTCTCAGAAGTTACGTCAATATAATCTCTCAGAAAAAATTATTTACTTTTCAGATAAGTGATGAACAGAATTCTCTTTACAAATTCATACTTTCTCAGACAGGATCCCAAAGAATATAAAAACATGAACCTTTATGCACCATTAGGGACTCTCTATGCTGCATCATATCTGCGATCAAAGGGATACATCACAGAACTTTTTGATACGATGCTTGCTGAATCGGAAAAAGATATTGAAGAAAAAATTAAAGAATACCGTCCGGATGTTTTAGTAATATATGATGATGTTTTCAATTATCTCACCAAGATGTGCCTTACAAGGATGAGGGAGGCCGCACTTAATATGACCAGGATAGCAAAAAAGTATAGTAGTACCGTAATTATTTCCGGTTCAGATTCTGCAGACCATCTCGATAAGTATTTCAGCGGAGGTGCGGATTATGTAATAGTCGGTGAAGGAGAAGTTACATTAGGAGAACTGGCAGACTACCTGAACGGGAAGTCTGAAAAGAAATTAAATGAAATTGAAGGAATAGCATATGTCAGAAAAGAAGAAATAATCAGAAACAGTCCGAGGAAAGTTCTCAGAGACCTTGACTGCCTGCCCTTTCCGGCCTGGGATCTTGTAGATTTTAACTCTTACAGGTGGCTCTGGAAAAAACATCACGGTTATTTTTCTATGAATCTTGTTACCACAAGGGGCTGTCCTTTTCACTGTAACTGGTGTGCCAAACCCATTTATGGTCAGGTTTATAATTCCCACTCTCCATCTTACGTTGTTGGAATGATGAAATATATTGCATACAAATATCAGCCGGATCATATCTGGTTCTGTGATGACATATTCGGGCTTAAGCCGGGCTGGATAAAAGAGTTCAGAGAGCTTCTTGAAAAGGAGAATATAAAGATACCGTTTAAATGTCTTTCCCGAGCTGATTTGTTGCTGAAAGAAGAGAACATTAAAGATCTTTCCCTTTCAGGTTGTGAATCAATTTGGATAGGCGCTGAGTCTGGTTCGCAGAAAATTCTTGATGCTATGGAAAAAGGGACAACTATTGAGGAGATTTATAAGTCAACAGATCTTTTGAGAAAGAATAATATTAAAGTAAGTTTCTTTATTCAATTCGGCTACAGCGGTGAAACTATCTCTGAAATAAGAGAAACTGAGAAAATGATCTATGATTTAATGCCGGAAGATATCGGAATATCTGTTTCATATCCTCTTCCCGGTACTAGGTTTTATGAAAGAGTTGTCTCTCAGATGAAACACAAACATAACTGGGAATTATCTGATGATTTTGAGATGATGTTTGACGGAGAGTATTCTACTAAATTTTACAGGATACTTCACAGAAAAGTTCATAACGCTTTCAGGATGAAGCAACTTTTGAACGAGCCGATAAGGCGATTCAGTAAACTCTGGAAGCTGCCTTTTTATTTTTCTCTGTGGTTATGGAATTTAATTTTATTCAGTCTGCAACTGAGACAGGAGAGTAAATCTCCTCCCGTTTTTAAAGTGAAACCGGTTTAAAATAAATTTTATAAATAAAGAAAACTTTTATGAAAGCTTATCAATTACTTGTTCCGTTGTTTTTTATGATATGTGAGTTCTGCTATTCTCAGTCTGCAACGACCATGCAGGATATTTTGGCGGAAGTAAATCAAAGAGTAAAAAACCTTGAAGAGCAGAAACATCAGGAGATTGTAAACATTACGCTTGACCTACTTTCAAGAAACGGCGAGAAAAGGATATACCGCTATCTGGATCCTTCATTCACCTATGATGTAATTGCGTTTGGAGACAGAAGGATCAACAGAATAAAGTTAAAGGTAGGTAAATTAGATACATCTACAGGAGAAGTAAATCTAATAGATGAATATTCCGCAGAAACTGCTCAGATAAGAATAAAACCATCAGAATTTGAGCAGTACGTTTTTATAGTTTCAGTAGATGAATACAGAAAAGGAGATTCAGTAGGACATTTCGCAATAATCCTTTATCATGAAAATCCTGAGCATCAGTAAATTAAGTATAATTTTAAAATTCCTTTAAGAACAAATTAGTTTACAAACCTTGCCGGGATAATGAAAGTATTTCTCACTCATGCTTATTATCTGAATGAAGATCCAAAGGAACTGGAAATCATGAGACCATATGTTCCTCTTGGAATACTTTACATCTCATCATATCTGAAATTAAGAGGAATAGAGGTTAAAGTTTATGACACTACATTCAAAAGTTTTGAGAATCAGAAGGAAGCACTGAAAAAATTCAGGCCGGATATAATTGCCGTTTACTGCAACCTTATGACAAAGCTGAACGTACTGAGGCTTATTGATTTTATAAAAAATGAAAAATCTCTTAATGGAACCAGTATTATTCTGGGTGGACCTGAACCAGCTAATTACGCTGAGGAATTTTTAAATTACGGAGCAGACATTATAGTAAAAGGTGAAGGCGAAGAAACAATGTATGATGTTTGCAGAATGATTTCTGAAGGCTGGTCTCCGGAAGAAGTGCCCGGGCTGATATTCATCAGCGAAAACGGGAAATTAATAAAAACCGGCGAAAGACAGACAATTAAAAATCTTGACGATCTACCTATGCCGGACAGAAAGAGTGTTGAACTGAATCTTTACCTTGAAGCTTGGAGAAAAGCTCACGGATACAGTTCAGTTTCACTTAACACTATGAGAGGATGCCCATATACCTGCCGCTGGTGTTCTCATTCTGTTTACGGTGTCAGCTACAGGAGGAGGAGTCCCGAAAAAGTATGTGATGAACTGGAATATCTGATTGAAACCTATAATCCGGACGGATTCTGGTTTGTTGATGATGTGTTTACGATATCACACAAGTGGCTTTTCAGATTTGCCGAAGCGATGAAACAAAGAAGGCTTAAGATTAAATATGAATGCATTTCCAGAAGTGACAGGTTAAATGAAATGGTAATTAAAACTCTGAAAGATACAGGTTGTTTCAGGTTATGGATAGGGGCAGAGTCTGGTTCACAGAAGGTGCTTGATTTAATGGACAGACGGGTTAGTGCTTCAGATACAAGGGAAAAAATTAAACTTGCCGGGAAATATGGCATAGAGACTGGAACTTTCATAATGTTAGGTTATCCCGGTGAAACAAAGGAGGATATTTATGAAACTGCAAGACATCTCATTGAGGCAGATCCAGACTTCTTTCTTACAACAGTTGCATATCCTATAAAGGGTACGCCTTTTTATTCAGAGGTTGAATCACGCATTCTGACGGATAAAAGCTGGAATAAAAGAACAGACAGAGATTTAGATTTTAAAGGCAGGTATTCAAAGAGATTTTACAGGTTCGCAAACAGATATCTGATAAATGAAGTGAATTATCATAAAATGAAAGCAAGGAAAACATCTTTGTCTGAGCTAAGCAAGACTTTTCTGAAGGCTAAAATTTCGAAAACGATAATGAAGGTCATTTCCTGATAAACTTGAGAAAAGAACTGATCAATACAAAAGAAGCTTTTAATAAGATTGCTGTAAATTATAACAGATGTGATAATGCCAACCCGCTGCTCGGGTGGATGAGAAATATAGTTCAGGAAATTTATCTGAGACATATTCCGTCTGGGAGCAGGATACTGGAACTAAATGCAGGAACAGGTGTGGACGCTATATTTCTTGCATCTAAAGGAATGAAAGTATTTGCCACGGATATATCAGACGGAATGATAGAAGTTTTAAAAGACAATGCTTATTCTGAGATAAAAAGAGGTTTAATAAAAGCAGAGACTAAATCTTTTGATGAAATATCTTCGGTAAAGGAAGAAAATTTTGATGCAGCTGTTTCAAATTTCGGAGGTCTTAACTGCATAAATGATTTTAAAGAACTAAGCAGATCTCTTTCAGAGAAACTAAAACATGGCGGCTTATTTATTGCCGTGGTTATGAAC
The DNA here is from genome assembly GCA_026417195.1 of Ignavibacteria bacterium. Lineage (GTDB taxonomy): Bacteria > Bacteroidota > Ignavibacteria > Tepidaquicellales > OLB5 > JAOADS01. The sequence continues at coordinate 24,996 of JAOADS010000006.1, forward strand.
AGATACTGTCCGTGGGAAATTTTTTACTATTTTCTGAAGATGAACTTCAGGGAAGCATTCAGAAGATTTAAAAGAAAAGGTATATATGCTGAGGTTGGAGGAGTGAAAGTAAAAACTTACTACTTCGGTACAAGACAATTCACATCATATTTTCAGAAATTTTTTTCAATTGAAAAAATTTATTCATTAGCACTATTCACACCTCCTCCTTACTTAAATAAAATATATTACAAATTTCCGCGTATATGTAACTTTCTGATGAAAACAGATAAAAAAGTGATGGAGTTTTTCCCGTTCAAGTTAGCCGGTGATCATTTTGTAATCATAATGAGAAGACGTTGAAGTTTAAGGTCTATCTTAAAAATTCCTTATGGTTTTACATCTTGTTTTTCCTTTCTTTATTTATCAGGGTTTTATTCCTTGTAATTTCAGGCTTTGACGGATTATATGGTCAGGATGCATATGAGTATCTGGAATGTTCTGAGAGATTTAAAAATGAGTTGGCAGAACTAAAAATCCCGGAGAAGTTTTTTTACTGGCCAAGCGGATACTTTATAGTCAGTTCACTTACAAGTATAATTACATTTCAAGCTATGCATGTAACAACTCTGGGGATAAGCCTTATTTCAGGCTCTCTTCTTGCTCCTTTTGTCTACCGCCTGAGCGAACATCTGATTAGAAATTACTTCGCTGAATACGGTATCCAGAAAGCGGCAGTCTATGCAGGTTTGATTACAGTTTTCTCCGGCGTTCTGATAAAATCAAGTGTTGTGATAATGAGTGATGCCCTTGCTTTGACGCTGCTTGTAAGGTCTGTCTATTACCTTGTGAAATACAGCAGAAAATTCAGCTTAGCAACACTTTTATTTTCAGTGATTTTGCTTTCAATCAGTATTATGATACGTTATGCAAACCTCCTTTTTCTGCCTGTAATATTTGTAATCCTTGGTTATTTATTTATAACAAATGACAACAATAAAATAATTTTAAAGCATGTTCTGATATCTTTTATTGCAGGCACAGTAATATTTATTCCGGAACTTTATTACATATCCAAATACGGAATTTCATACTTCGGCTATCAGGGAGGACCACCTACATGGGCATCCGGATGGAATCTGCTTAACTTTTTCAGAAATGAGTTTGTTAGCTATGATGGTATCAGACATTATAAACTTATTAATGCAATTTATTACCTTACACCGGTATTTCATCCGCTTTACATATTTGCTTTCGGTATAACGTTTATTTATGGATTATGGAAAATATTAAGATTAAAGAAAATTCTTTCAACCCTGCTTCTTGTAAGCTGGATAGCAGTTTACTATTTATATCTTGGAGGTGTTCCCTTTCAGTCTTTAAGGTATACAATGAGTTTCCTTCCAGCCCTTATAGTCCTGTCCTCCATTGGATTTAGTTTTATGAGATTAAAACCACTCATTAAAGGTTTAGTTTTTGTTTTCGGTGTAATCTTACTTCTTGGTGCAGCGATAAATCATTTCATAAGGTTTAATTCAGATAAGAAAACGGAACTTGAAATAAGTTCATACGTGAGAAATGAACTTCCGGAAAATTCAAATATATACTCTTTTGAAATTACCGGTGCCCTTAAATATTACACAAATCGGAATGTAAAGGAATTTGCAACAACAGATATCTCTGAAATTGAAAACAAAATCAGGTCGGGAGAGAAAACTTTATTTTTATTGCCAATAGATGAAATGAGAATAGAGTACAGGGGAATGGACATAGGTAATAAACTTGAGCTTCTTGAAAGAAATTTCAGCTTCGGAATTCTTAACCGGATAGGTAACTACACTATATTGGAAGCATCCCGATGAGAATAGCATATATAACAACGGGCTTTTCACCGGATGAAAATGACGGATTCGGTTCAAACTCCATACATTATTTCATAAAGGAAATTTCCTTCAGAGAGTCAGCTGAGGCAGTTGTGTTTTCGCTTTATTATCCTTTGAAAAAAGAAAATTACAAATTCCACCGTGCAACTGTTTATTCATATGGAGAAAAGTTAAACAGTGGTAAATTCCTGAAGTTCATCTCATGGAGCAGACTCAGAAGAAAATTCATTGAAGAACACAAGAAGAAACCATTTAACCTTATTCATTCATTCTGGTGCGGTGAGTCGGGGTATACAGCCGTTCATCTTGGTGAAAAGTTTAAAATTCCTGTAATTGCTTCTGTATGCGGGGGTGAAGTGGCAGACATACCTGAAATTGATTACGGAAGTCAGAGGAGGTTTTTTCAAAGATACTTTGTAAATAAAACATTTGAGAAAGCAACAGTAATAAACTCTCTTAGCAGATATGTAAGTAAAATTATATCAGACAGGTTTGACAGTAAATGTTCATCAAAGGTCATAACTCAGCCGTTTGGAGTTGATGAAAATATTTTCAAACCCTTAAACTTTAGAAAAGAATCGGATGAAATTAAGCTTATAAGTATAACCAACGCAGTTCCGGTTAAAGCTCATAATGTTTTGCTTAAGGCATTCCGGAAAGCATGGAATGAAAACAGAAAACTTAAACTGGAAATACATGGTCTTAACTGTCCTGAAAGACTAGGAGGCTTGGCGGAAGAACTGGGGCTCAGCTCTTCAGTAAAATTATTTCCTTTTATAAATCATAATCAGATTCCTATACTGATGAATAATTCAGATATTTATGTTTTAAGCTCACTTTATGAAGCACAGAATATTTCATTGGTAGAAGCTGCATTCTGTGGACTTCCTGTTATTTCTACCAATGTTGGCTGTGCGGAAGATGTAAGTTGTAATTTAGTTAGATCAGGTGATTCGGATTCACTTGCTGAAGCTATAATTAAAGTTGCAGGTAACCTTCAGGAAGAAAAATTAAAGGCTCTTAACAAAAGAAAAGAATTACTTGAGAAATATTCTCTGAAAAACACTACTGATCGTTTTATTGAAGTTTATAAAAAAATGATATGACGAACTTTATATTACTTTTCAGGCTTCACGGAAGGTATAACTGGTTTCAGCCTGCATACTTTTGATACCAGAAATCTGTTTTTGTTAAATAATCTGTAAAACATCCGGGTAATCTTTCCGAAAGGATAAAAATCAAGTACAAACCCTAGAGGTTTAGACCACCAGACAGCTTTCATTCCAAAAATATATGCATCAGCTCCGATTAGTTTACTTCCATCAGTGAAAAGCAAGATAATATCCTTATTCAAAAGCCTGTCTTCAGTTTTTAATTCTGCTCTAACCCATTCTTCCTGAAGAGGTGCTATCTCGTAACCGCATTTGTTTATAGTCTTTTTCCAGAAAGGAATCCACCATGAACAGAAGCCACAGTAACCATCATAAAGAACCCAGCCTTTAGGTAAATTACCCATATGGTCAATCATAATGATAATAATTTAAATATGCAATGTATCAGATGATTTGAATTTTATAATAATCATTGAACATAAAAACGTATTCAATCTTATAAAGATAAATAATTATATTTGTGTTATGGAACCAATAGTAATTTCAACATGGAAACATGGAATAAAGGCAAATGAAAAAGCCTATGAAATTCTGAAATCAGGAGGGAACTCACTTGATGCAGTTGAACAGGGAGTTAAAGTTTCTGAAGATGATCCTGAGGTACTTAGTGTTGGCTACGGAGGTCTGCCC
>JAOADS010000070.1 GCA_026417195.1 Ignavibacteria bacterium
TTTCTCAACTTCTTATCAATCTTCTCATATCCCCTGTCTATATAATGTATTCCATAAACAAGAGACTCGCCTTTTGCAAGTATTGCAGCTATTAAATATGAAAATCCGGCCCTGATATCCGGAACTATGATTTCAGCACCTTTAAGCTCTGTGATGCCCTTGATTACTGCACTGTGGTAATAATCCGAGCCATAAAACCTGCATGGCTCTCCTAAACAATCATTTGTAAGCCTGATATCAGCTCCCATTTTATTGAGTTCAGATACATATCCGAACCGCTTTTCGTAAACAGTCTCATGAATTGTTGAAATTCCTTCCGCCTGAGTTAAAAGGATTGTGAGAGGTGGTTGCCAATCTGTCATAAAACCCGGATGGACATCAGTTTCAATATTAATAGGTTTTAAATCGTTATTAGAGTAAAATCGGATTCCTTCATCCAGCACTTCATATTCTCCTCCGATTAACCTGATAGTATTGAGAAAAGTAATCATGTCCTCATGTTTTGCGTCATTAACAACTACATCACCTTTGGTGGCTATAGCAGCACAAGCATAAGAAGCTGCCTCAAGCCTATCGGGTATTATTGTGTGTTCTGCTCCATAAAGATTTTCGACGCCTGTTATAACAATCGTTCTGTCAGTTTTTACATCAATGATTGCTCCCATCTTTTGCAGAAACATGATTAGATCCATGATCTCCGGCTCTACTGCTGCATTTCTTAAAGTTGTCCTGCCAAGAGCCCTTACAGCAGTAATTATTACATTCTCAGTTGCTCCTACAGAAGGGTACGGTAATGTAATTTCAGTACCGATAAGATTTTTGCAGCGAAGATAGTAATAGTTCTTTTTCTCTTTACACTCAGCTCCAAGCTTTCTTAAAGCGTCCAGATGAAAATTTACAGGTCTTGTACCTATCTGGTCTCCTCCTGGTTTAGGAATCTTTGCTTCCTTCTTCCTTATCAAAAGCGGACCGGCAGTTAATATTCCTATACGGTTAATAAAACCAAGCCTTGACGGAAAAGTTACATTTGTAATTTTCTTAGCTGAAACTATAGTTCTTTCGGGTTTAAATGAAGAAAATTTAGCACCTAATGATTCACAGATTTCACGGGTTACTAAAATTTCACCAATACCAACAGGACAATTTGAAAGAACTACTTCCTCATCTGTAAGTAAAGATGCTATTATAATTTTAGAGGCAGCATTTTTAGCTCCGCTAATACGAACACTGCCTCTAAGAGGCTTTCCTCCCCTGATCAGGAATCTGCTTTTCGGATTTAACATTTAAATTTTAAAGAAGAGTTATTATCCCTGCCAGTAACCCATTTCACTGTATTTCTTTGTGCGTAGTTCAAGAAACTTATCGGCAGAAATTTTTTCAAGAGGTTTTAACTCCTCTAAAATTGCCTGTTTGAGGAGATCTGCTGCTTCCTTATGATTTCTGTGAGCTCCGCCCTGGGGTTCGGGTACAATTCTATCTATGATCTTATGCTTTATAAGGTCATTTGCTGTAAGCTTCAAAGCCTCTGCAGCCTGTTCCTTATAATCCCAGCTTCTGAACAAAATACTGGAACATGACTCAGGAGAAATTACTGAATACCAACAATATTCCAGCATTAAAACACGATCTCCTACACCGATTCCGAAAGCACCACCTGAAGCTCCTTCTCCTATTATGCATACTATTATGGGTGTTTTAAGCCTAGTCATCTCTTGGATATTCCTTGCAATAGCTTCAGCCTGACCCCTTTCCTCAGCATCTATACCCGGATTTGCACCTGGGGTATCAATAAGGGTTATTACTGGAAGCTTAAATTTCTCTGCAAGTTTCATTAAACGCAATGCCTTTCTGTAACCATCCGGATTCATCATCCCAAAATTACGATATATGTTTGACTTTGTATCCCTGCCCTTCTGTTGTCCTATAATCATTATAGGCTTACCTTCAAGTTCAGCAAAACCTCCAACAAGGGCTTTATCGTCTCCGAAATTTCTGTCACCGTGAAGCTCTGTAAAATTTTCTGTCATCAGATAAATGTAATCAAGACTGTATGGTCTTTCGGGGTGACGTGCAATCTGAACTATCTGCCATCTTGAAAGATTTTTATACACTGAATTTCTGAGTTCGTTTACCTTCTTTTCAAGTTTGCTTATTTCATTTGAAATATCAAGTCTATCCGAAAGTCCACGCATTTCTTCAATCTTTTCCTCAAGCTCTATGATAGGTTTTTCAAACTCAAGTACGTTTTTTGGCATAACTGTAAATATTATTTTTTAATTTGTTTGAATAAAAGCATTGAAAGGGTTCTTAATATAATTTCAATATCAAGCAAGAGTGTCTGATTTTTTGCATAGTAGTAATTATAGTAATCAATTTCCTCACGGCTTAAGTTTTTATCTGAGTTTATCTGAACAAGTCCTGTAAGACCCTTTTTACCGAGATGTTGGTTTTCATTGTTATCCTCTTCCCAGACTGGCCTTCCGACGAAACTAAGCTCACCTTTAATTACCCTTGGAAATAATTTTATTTTCCTTATCAGCATACTTTCCCGAAGTGAAGGTACAAGATTCAAAACCATAAATACCGGATAAACTGTTAAAAGTAAAATTAGACCAAGTAAAATATCAAACAAACGTTTGGTAAATATATTGATTTTCCTGTTTATATTGTATTCAATTTGAATAAGATATATTTCATCTACTTTATCCAGTGGTGATTTCCCAAGTATAAAATCAACATCATCAGAAAGTATTTTAAAACTCAGATCATAATTCCTCAGCTGCCACATAAGATCTATTATTTTACTATTGGAAAGTTCACCTTTTGCAAATAAGACATGTTTAACTCCATTAGCTTTAATTATATCCTCAACATTGTTCAAATTTCCAAGAAAACCTTCCGAAGTCCCGTCCGGAGAAATGTATCCAAGTATATCAAATTCCGTGTCAAGTCGTTTCTTCACCTTGTCAATAAATTTTTCGGTGCTATCATTTCTGCCGATAACTATTGTTTTCTGAGAATTGAATATACTTTTTTTGTTTTTATACTCTACTATTTTAGCTAATATCCTCCATACACTTAAGAATATGAAAGCATTAAATGTAGTTCTTAAAACCACAACTCTGGAAAAAGCATATTCCTGAAAAAAATAAGTTAGTGATGAGTTTATAAAAAAACCTATAAGTATTCCCATCAGCGGTCTGGATAGAGAATATTTCAGATCTGGTTTATAGCATCCGCTTGAAGCAAGAGAAATAATCCAAACGATGGTGTAAACAACTATAACTACAGAATAAGCTTTAAGAGGAAAATATTCAAATCTCTGATGTATGGCAAGCAGCATTCCTCCGACAATCATAAAAATATCTATCATTGCCGGATAAAAATACATAAAAAATCTTCTCAAATATGAAAGAAAAGAACGGTAGAATATCGACAATCTGATAATTAAGTCAAGAATCACAAAACGAGTATTAAGGTTTTTTCTGGCGAATATCTGCATAGCACCGTAAAAATTGCTCACATATGTCAAACTGCTTTTCTTTGTGCTTTCCCCTTTATAGTGGATTATGCTTGTCTCAGGGTAATAGTAAATTTTATAGCCCGCCTTTTTTATTCTGAAACACAGATCAATATCTTCTCCATACATAAAGTAATCCTCGTCAAAACCTTTAACTTCGTCAAATACCGATTTTTTGATAAGCATAAAGGCACCAACTATAGAGTCTACTTCATACGTTTGATTTTCATCAAGGTAAGTGAGATTATATCTGCCAAATACTTTACTACGCGGGAAGATTTTACTTAAGCCTATAATACGGTAAAATGCAATTGACGGAGTCGGGAAGCTTCTCCTGCATGCAAGATCAAGTTTACCATTAGGTAATATGACCTTGCAGGTTAATCCGCCGACGTTATCATGAGATCTGTAGAATTCTATTGTTTTGGTTAGTGTATCCTCTCTTATAACCGTGTCCGGATTCAGAAAAAGCAGATACTCTCCGGATGCTTGTTTAGCCGCAAGATTGTTTGCTTTTGAAAAACCTAAGTTTACCTTACTGGGAATGAGTTTTATTCTTTTATCATCTTTGAATATATCCGAAAGGTAAGAAAAGCTGCCGTCGTAAGAATTATTGTCAACTATGATAATCTCAAGGTTAAAGCCGTCGGAGGCTTCAAGAACAGACTTTACACATTGTTCTAGAAGCTCTTTTACATTATAGTTAACAATTATAACGGAAATATCAATCATATTACAATTTGCCGAATAATGACATTAATCTCAGTTTCCATACCATGAACAAAGCTTCATAAACTATTTTTCTTGACATCTTGGACTCTCCTTCCCTCCTGTCAATAAAAACAATAGGTATTTCCTTCAGCCTGAATCCTTTTTTCCATATCCTGTATTTCATCTCAATCTGAAATGAATAACCATTGGAATGTATTTTCTCCAGATCTATTTTTTTCAAAGCCTCTACTCTGTAACACATAAAACCTGCAGTAACATCTTTCACGGGAAGGAAAGTAATCATTCTTGTGTAAATACTAGCCATTATGCTGATAATTAATCTACTCAGCGGCCAATTCACAACAGCTATACCTTTAATGTAACGTGAACCTATAACAAGATCATATTCATTGATGTTATCTAAGAAATCCGGAATTGAGTCAGGATCATGCGAGAAATCTGCATCCATTTCAAAAACATAATCATAATCATTTTTTATTGCATATTTAAAACCTGTTACATAGGCTGTGCCTAAGCCTAATTTAGCCTCCCTCTCTATCAGATGAACCCTGTCAGACATCTCCTTTTTGACAAGTTCTGCAGTACCGTCAGCAGAATTATCATCTATGACAAGTACTTCCAGACAGACATTATCATAGTTTAACGCAATAATCTTCTGAATAAGCCGGGATATATTTTCAGCTTCATTATAAGTCGGTATTACAATTAAAGCTTTCTTCAATTCCCTCTGATGAAATCTATTATTTTATCTGAAATGAAATCTATCTGTTCGTCAGTCAATTCTGAATGCATGGGCAGAGAAATTATTTCACCACTTACTTTCTCACTGACAGGAAAATCACCTTTTCCGTAATTAAAAGAATAAGCCTTCTGCAAATGGAGAGGAACGGGATAATAAATCATAGTAGGGATTCCAAAAGAACTGAGATACTTCTTCATCTCGTCTCTGCGGTCCACTTTTACAGAATACTGATGGAATATGTGTCTGACATGTGGTAGAACATAGGGTGTTTCAAGATATTGTGATAATCTCTTATTGTATCTATCTGCAGCCAGTCTTCTTGAATTGTTGTATGAATCCAGATATTTAAGTTTTACTCTTAACACAGCAGCCTGAATTGAATCTAATCTGCTGTTAACGCCGAGAATTTCATGAAAATACTTCGTCTTTGAACCATGATTACAAATCATTCTCACTCTTTCAGCAAGTGTTTCATCGTTTGTGGTTATCATACCGCCATCTCCGAATGCACCGAGATTCTTACTTGGATAAAAACTTATTGCACCAAGATGCCCTATATTACATACCTTCTTATCCTTATATTTTGCTCCAAGTGCCTGAGCAGAATCTTCTATTACATATAGGTTATACTTTTCTGCAAGGCTTAATATCATGTCCATTTCAGCCGGTTGTCCGTAGAGGTGAACAGGTATTATCGCCTTAGTTTTATTACTTATCTTCGCTTCAATCTTATCTGTATCAATATTATATGTTTTCCCATCAATGTCAGCATAAACAGGCACGCCGCCAAGCAAGGCTATGGTTTCAGCAGTTGCCGCAAATGTAAAAGGTGTGGTTATAACTTCATCTCCGGGCTTTAAGCCTATTGCCATAAGACAAATCTGCAATGCATCAGTACCAGAAGCACAACCTACTGCATACTTACAGCCTACGTATGCTGATATTTCTTCCTCAAATTTCCTGACTACCTCACCCTGTATAAACTGTGTTGAGTCTATAACTTCCTGAATAGCTGCATCAACCTGATCTTTTATTTTAAGATACTGAGTTTTAGTATCTACCATATGAATTTTCATATTTATGTCAGTGTCCTTTCATTAACAAAATTACTATTATAGTATTAATCATTATTTTTAAATCAAGTCTAAGAGACATATTTTCAATGTAGTAAAAATCATATTTCAGCTTCTCTCTTACATCATCAAGGCTTGAATCATATTTATGTTTAATCTGTGCCCATCCTGTTATTCCCGGCTTAACACTCAAGCGTTTATAATAGTAAGGGAATTCCTTCATTAACACTTCAACGAATTCCGGTCTTTCGGGACGTGGCCCCACTATACTCATTTCATTTTTTAAAACATTTATGAACTGCAAGGTTTCATCAAGATAAAATTTTCTTATTATCCTTCCAACAGGAGTGATCCTGGGATCCTTCTCGCCAGCCCATTCTGGACCGTATTCCTCGGCATTTTCAATCATAGTTCTTAACTTATACATTACAAACTTTTTATTGTTTTTCCCGACTCTTATTTGTTTGTAAACAATCTGTCCCTTGGATGTAATTTTAATAAGGACTGCAAAAACAATTAAAACCGGTAACAAGACAATGAGCATGAAAGCAGATATAAATATATCCAGTATCCTTTTCATAATTCTGGAGGGATATGGCATAATTTCGGGCATAACCTCAATAAGCGGAACACCATAGAGCTGATTGGTCCTTGCCATACCGCTTACAATTTCATACGTATCGGGAAGTATTTTAAGATTCACCCTATCTCCCGAACATTGTCTTAGAACCTCAAAGAACATTTCCTTTTCATCTTTTTCAAGTGCGATCAGCACCTCTGTAATTTCATTATTTTCAATAATACTCTTCAATTCAGTAATTCCTCCGAAAGATTCTTTCTTATCTCCGTTCACAGAAACAAAGCCTATAACTTTATAGCCAAGCTGGGGAAACTTATTTATCATCCTGTTCAGTTCCTTTGCTCTTTCCCCAGTTCCTATTATAATACTCTTCTTCTGTCCTATTCCCTTCTCAAGCATTTTTCTCTGAAAACTCCTGATAATCAATCTGCCGGAGCTAACGAAAAGTATCATAAAAATCCAGTAAATTAAAATTACAAACCTGTAGCCGGTTTTTGTATTGGAAAAGCTATCATCAATAAAGATCAAGAAAAATAAAATAAGACAGCCAACAGATACAGACTTGAAAACTGATGAGAATTCATCAAACCTCGACCTGGCAAACCAATACTGATACAGCCCGGAAACAGAGAACACAATGAGCCAGTAAAAATACATAACCACTAAAGGTATAACAAAGGAAGCTTCAATTGTATATGGAAATAATCCTGATTGAATGCGGACAATATAGTAAACTGTCCATGCAGTATTTATAGTAATAAAATCAGAAATAAACAGAAATAATTTTTCCTTTAGCTCGGACAATTTATTTATTGTATTTGCTATTTTTCCGCATAAATCAATAATCTTTTGTTTTGTAAATCTACAGAAAACCTTTCAAGTATGAATACGGATGATAATCTGCCCGTTTTCTTAAACAGCTCATAAACTAAATTAATAAATATAATCAGGAATTTATGTTTCTTTAATTTATTAATTTTTTTATAAGCATACATTTCATGAAACTTATCCGATTCAGGCATCCTGTTACTGTTTCTTTTAATTCCGAAAACTATGTCTGAAATATCCTGCAAAATAACATATATTCCAGTAAAAAATTTATAAATAAAAGATCTGTCTTTTATAAGATATATATTAAACAGTCTGAAACCAGCTTTTCTCAACATGTCTTCGAGATCTTCAATCCTGGTGACCTGATTATGACCATGGTCATTGAAATTAGGAAACGTCATGCTCAGTTTACCTTTAAACTTGAGCATCCTGTATATATTGTTCAGCATTAGCTGAGGATCTTCAACATGTTCATATACATCACAGGAGAAAACAGTATCAAACATGTTTTCATAAGATCTAATATCATCTTTACATATGTTGAATTTTCTGAATTTAATTTTATCAGTAAATTCCTGCAAAAGTTTTATTGTCTCACCAGATAAGTCGAATCCATAAACTTCCGAAGGTGAGAATTCATTTAAGCTGAAACATAAATTACCCAGCCCGCATCCAATATCAAGGTAAGATTTATTTTTCTCTATTGTTGAATGATTTTTCAAGTTCCTTATAACTGTCTCAGCAAACCATACAGACCAGAAGTTAACCGGGGGATAGAAATATTTATCAAAAAAGTTCAACTGTTATAAGCTTGGCTTTATTAAATATTTATGTTTCCAGAAGTAATAAATCAATCCCTTGATATGCTCATAGGTTATCCTTGAAAATATTGTTCTGGTCATCCTCTGATAATGATGTTTTACCTTAACGTTAGGGAAATACACTATCCTATAACCTTTTTTCCAGATTCTTAAACAGTAATCTACATCTTCGGGGGCATAGAAAATTTTCTCGTCAAGTAAACCTACAGTTTTAATCAAGTCTTTCCTGAAACACCAGAAGGCTGAAACTGTATAATCAACTTCCCTTATATCGTTGTGATCCCAGTCTGCCAATAACTGATCTCTGTATAATTTTGTGTTTCTTATAAATGGAATAAAATCCAGCCTCCTCAGAATAGGTGTATAGAACTTTAAGAATTTCTTGCAGCTTAATTGGATTTCTCCATTATCCATTATTAGCTGAGGTGAAATCAGTCCCACTTGGGGATTAATATCCATGTATTCAATTAATCTGTCAAAAGTATAGTCCTCAATCAACTCAATATCAGAATCCAAAAACGCTATATACCTACCCCGGGACACATTCATACCTATATTTCTTTGTGAAGTACCTAAATTAATATTATTTCTGAAAAGTATAACCTGCGGATATTTCTTTTTTATGTATTCGTAAGTGTCATCTTCTGAACCATTATCTATCACAATAATTTCATATTTACAGTTGTTTCTGTATTCATTCATTGATTTAAGTAGCTTATCTAAATAAGCCTTGGTATTCCATGTTAATATTACAACTGACAGATCCATCAGAAAAATTTATATAGGTTATAATATTTTTCCAGCATTTTCGATTCACTGAATTTCTGAATTATGGTATTTCTGGCATTTATTCTAATCTGATTCAAATCAACAACATCATCAATTAAAATTTCATATATAACATTTGTCAGTGAATCTGAATTTTTGGTTTCAAAAAGAAAACCATTTCTCCTATCTTCTATCAGCTCCCTAAAAGCTGGGATATCTGAGCATATACATACCAACTCTGATGACATAGCTTCCGCAAGGGCAAGTCCAAATCCTTCAACAATTGAAGGCATAACATAAAAATCAAGTATACTGTAAATCTTATAAATATCATCCCTGGTATCTGAAATTATTATCCTCTCTCTGAGGTTATTTTCATCTATAAATTTTTCTAATTCGTCGTACACATCCGTTTCATGTTCTCTTTTACTGCCGACCAACAATAATTTTAGATTCTGAAACTGATCAGATAAATTTTTAAAAGCCTTCAATAAATATATATGGCCTTTCCTGACCGAAAATGTGGAAACATTTCCTAAAATTATATCATTATCACTAAATCCCAGCTCCTCCCGCAAGTATCTGAACTTATTATAATAATTTTTAAACACTTCCGTGTCAATTCCGTTATAAATCACAGTATACTTTGAATCTGATATTTTATCATTCTGCTTGGAAAATTCATATACTGAATTTGATACACATATTATCTTATCCGTCGAATAAGATAGAAGCTTATTAATTATATTATGGCTTTTGGATAACCAGTTTAAAGTATTATGCAGAGTTACATAGTTGGCTTTAAGTCTGTGAAAAAGTATGAATCTTGAAACCAGGACTGATAACCTTACTAAAAAAGCCGAAAAAAAATCATGTGAATGGACAACTTCTATTTTTTTATCTTTTATATATTTTGCAAGCCTGAATATAACAGCAATTATCTTCAGAGTATCCTGCAATGAAAGATTTTTATTCTTAATATTGCAGAAAAAAACATCTCTGCAGGCGGAGCGAAAAAAATCAGTAAGATAATTTCTCCTGACAGATAGTAAAGAACAAATGTAAAAATCAAAATTCTCATAACCTAAACCTTTATATATCCTGCTTACCAGTGTTTCCATACCTCCGTCTTCTATTATGGTTAGTACGTTAAGTATTTTGATTTTACTCCTTGCCAACTAACTATACCTATATTTTAAATAAACAATAATATCTTCTGTTGTTTCAGCATAAACTTCATTTTCGTCAAGAATGTTATCATTATCTTCATCTATAAATGCAACAATTTTGTATGGTGAACCTGTTGTAGAAACAATTAATTCGTAAT